>JAJQES010000354.1 GCA_021201565.1 Tannerellaceae bacterium | reverse complement strand
AACTATTTTTATTTTAAAGCAGCCAATGCGTTTTTGATACGGTTCATGGCTTCTATGATGTTTTCATCAGAAGTAGCGTAACTCATACGGATACATTCAGGAGCTCCGAATGCAGTACCGCCTACACAGGCTACATGGCCTTCTTCCAAGAGATACATAGCTAAGTCGCCTGCATTTTTGATTTTACGGTCACCGGCTGATTTGCCATAGAATGAATCTACTTCCGGGAACAGATAAAAGGCTCCCTGCGGAACATTTACTTTCATGCCCGGTATTTCCTGCGCTAACTTCACGATCAGGTCACGACGGCGTTCAAAAGCATCCCGCATCTCTTTTACCGGTTCCTGTGTTCCGGTATAAGCCGCTTCAGCTGCGATCTGGGACACAGAGCAAGGTCCGGAGGTATATTGCCCCTGCAGTTTATTCACCGCAGATACGATCCATTGGGGTCCGGCAATAAAACCGATTCTCCATCCGGTCATTGCATACGCTTTGGAAACACCATTGACAATCACTACACGTTCTTTGATTTCAGGGAACTGTGCAATGCTTTCATGTTTACCACTATAAGTAATGTGTTCGTAAATCTCATCAGCAATAATAATAACTTCCGGATATTTAGCCAGTACCTGTGCCAGTCCCGCAAGTTCTTCTTTAGTATAGACCGAACCGGTAGGGTTAGAAGGTGAACACAGGATCAATGCTTTCGTTTTTGGAGTGATGGCGGCTTCCAGTTGTTCCGGCGTAATTTTGAAATCCTGTTCAATGCCTGCTGAGATGAATACATTAGTTCCTTCTGCCAGTTTTACCATTTCCGGATAGCTTACCCAGTAAGGAGCTGGGATAATTACTTCGTCTCCGGCTCCGATTAGTGCCATGATCACATTGCAAACAGATTGTTTTGCACCATTAGAACACAGGATCTGAGCTGCTGTGTAGTCCAGTCCGTTTTCTTTTTTCAGTTTCTCAACAATGGCGTTACGCAATCCCGGATAACCAGGAACCGGAGAATATCTGGAATAGTTATCATCTATCGCTTTCTTGGCAGCTTCCTTAATATGATCCGGAGTGTTAAAGTCAGGCTCTCCAACGCTTAAGTTGATAACATCAATTCCCTGAGCTTTCAGTTCATTGCTCTTTTGCGACATCGCCAGGGTTTCCGAAGGCGATAAACTTGCTAAACGTTCTGAAACTTGTGTCATGTGACTAAATTTGTATTGTATGTTTTATGTTGATGTGACAAAATTAGATAATATTTTGTATATGTAAAGCATATTGTATAGAGAAAAGAAGTTAAGAAGTACAGAAGTTAAGGAGTGAAGAAAATATATTAATTTATTCTTGACTTCTGTACTTCTTAACTCCTTATTTCACATTATGCAAAATATGTCCCATTCGTTCTTTTTTGGTTTTCATGTAGAATTCGTTGTAGGGATTGGGTTCTACTTCGATCGGAACGTTTTCTTCTACTGTTAATCCGTATGCTTCCAGACCTACCCGCTTTACCGGATTATTGGTCATCAGCCGCATTTGGGATACCCCGATATGGCGAAGGATCTGTGCGCCGACTCCATAGTCACGCTCATCTGCGTTATGCCCCAGGTGCAGGTTTGCATCTACTGTGTCTAATCCCTCTTCCTGCAACTTATAAGCTTTCATTTTTTCCATCAGGCCAATACCACGGCCTTCCTGGTTGAGATAAACAATCACCCCTTTCCCTTCTTTCTCAATGATCTCCATGGCTTTACGGAGTTGTTCCCCGCATTCACAACGCAGTGAACCAAAAATGTCTCCGGTGGCACAGGAGGAATGCATACGTACCAGTACCGGTTCATTGGCTTTTATTTCTCCTTTAATCAGGGCGATATGCTCCAGACCATTACTCTTTTGTAAAAATGGGATCAGACGAAAATGTCCGTATTGGGTGGGCATATCTACTTCTACCCCTTTTTCTACAATTGATTCAGTTTTGAGCCGGTAGGCAATCAGATCATGAATAGAAATGATCTTTATATTATGTTTTTTTGCAACTTCCATTAACTGAGGCAGACGAGCCATTGTTCCATCTTCATTCAGGATCTCAATCAGCGCGCCGGCAGGATATAGACCCGCCAGCCGGGCAAGGTCTACGGTCGCTTCGGTATGTCCGGCCCGGCGTAACACTCCACGTGAACGTGCCCGCAGCGGATTGATATGTCCCGGACGTCCCAGATCTGTAGGCTTAGTTGCCGGGTCAGCCAGGGCCAGAATCGTTTTTGCCCGGTCATGGATCGAGACGCCGGTAGAACAACCGTCACCCAATTTATCAACTGTTACAGTAAAAGGAGTTTCCAGGATAGAGGTGTTGGCAGATACCTGCATTTCGAGTTCCAGTTCCCGGCAACGCTCTTCTGTAATAGGAGCACATAGTAATCCCCTGCCGTTTGACAACATGAAATTTACTTTTTCAGGTGTTATCTTTTCAGCAGCGATAATGAAATCACCTTCATTTTCCCGGTCTTCGTCATCTACAACGATCAGAAATTTTCCTTCCCGGAAGTCTTCGATCGCTTCTTCTATTGTATTTAATTTTATAGCGCTCATATCCTTATTGAATTAAATGTTTTTATTTTAGACTATAAATAAGCGAATGAAGTTCATCACTTACCTTAACAACAGTTGAAATATCTCTGTATAGAAATTTATGTTTATACCGGACTATATAATATATCGCGTACCCAATAGGGAACAGGATTCCGATTAATAAACCCCAATGACCTTTAAATTTGAATTTTAATTGATCATATCCGTCCAGCACCGGATAGTCCATGAGTTTATTAAGAATCAATAACTGGTCGGAATTTCCTAATTCTTCTATAATATACTCCATCTCGTCTTTGATCTCTTCTATACCGGTATCTATTTTGCCCTGCATCCAGAAATTGATATAATCCAGGCCTTTTCTTTGTTTGTTGTTATAGAGATAGATGGTCGAGATTTCAGAAAGTCTTTGGATCCTGCCCAGTAAATCCTGGTAATCCGGAGTATGTATGATTACTTCTTTAGGTTCGATCTTTCTTCCCGGACGGCCTCCAAAGAACCGTTTGAAAGCATTCAGATACGTATCGGCATTCAATATCACGGAGTCGTTGATGGCTTTATAAGTAAGGAATATACCTAACGGAGTAAGAATAAAAGAACTTAACCACATTCCTTCCCAGGCGCTCCAGACTCCATCACGTGCCATTTTGAACCCGACATTATCTATGATGTAATAGACAATAAACAGAAGCACGGAAATGACTACAGGCATACCCAGTCCTCCTTTCCGGATAATGGCACCTAAAGGTGCGCCGATAAAGAAGAACACCATACAGGCAAAGGAAAGAGTAAACTTCTTGTGCCACTCGGTTTTATGGCGTCGTATTTTCTGCGCTTCATCTCCAACCGTGTGAGCTTTGAAAAGATATTCATTCCGGGTATTATCTATGGAAGACTTGGCCCGTGCAAGGATTGCGGCTTTATCAGCGGCTTTCTGTTCCCGGTATAAACTATCATAATTCAGGACAATGGTGCCGGAAGTCAATAAGGTCTTATTCTCTTCTTCCTGGCTTTGCTCATCTACCGTCTTTTTGGGCTTAGGAGTACTGCCGGAATTCCGGATTGACTTCTGATAAGAATTCTCATAAATCGCTTTTGAATTTACAGCCCGGATACTATCCAACCGTACCGTCATGGAGTCGATAGACAGTTGAAGATCCTGCATATTCTTTCCTATGTACTGGTTGGACATCATAGATTCATCTGTCCTGGTGAAATTCGCATCGAACTCAATCAGTATATCTTTGGTCCTGAATGTCTCACGCGCGTAAGCAACAGCCTCTTTAGACATCCGGTTGGTGGCTGGTTGCTCCTGCACATTGCCGAAAGATTCCCCATCAAAAAGAGATAATACAAGAAATAATTTATCCGCAGAGGTTTTTAACCGGCCGGAGTCAGCCACGATTACTTTTACGTTGTTGAACCCTTTGGAATAATCGTAGATCATTACATCCATCAACAAACCGGTCTTGTCTTTTTTCTTCACATACATACTATACCCGGTAATCTCGCTATAAAACACACTCTCCGGAATTTCCAGTTCCGGAGATTTCTGTCTCATAGAGTAAATGAGTGTATAGAGCTTTACCTGGGCAATAGGCAGGACCTGGTTTTGAAAGAAAAAGGCTCCTACACTGACAAAGCACAGGGTAATGAAAAGAGGACGCATGATCCGGAAAAGAGAAACTCCTGCTGATTTCATTGCCAGTAGTTCCAGCCTTTCCCCTAAATTTCCGAATGTCATCAGGGAGGCCAGCAGGATGGCCAGCGGAAGCGCCATAGGGACGAGGGAGAGAGCTGCATAAAAGAACATTTCTGCCAAAATGGAAATGTCCAATCCTTTTCCTACCATGTCGTCGATGTACTTCCAGAGAAATTGCATAAGTACAACAAACAGACATATACCGAAGGTCATGACGAACAACGGCAGGAAAGTTTGCAGCATGAATGTATATAATCGTTTAATTCTGAACATTACCTAATCCGGTTGAATGGACAAAAGTAGTGTAAAAAACGATACAAGAAATATAGAATACTGTAAAACAAATCTAAATTCCAAGGGTACGTTTTAATTCTTCAATCTGGGTATCCCATAATTCAATAGAATCTTCTTTTTCATCAGGTTCGGCAAAATCTGTTATTTCAAGAGCGGTTGCTCCGGTTAGTTCTACTGTATGGAGTCTGAATTCAAAATATACATTCTCTTCGTCTTCATCTACCCAGCGGTACCGGATACTTATTTCAGGTTTTATAGATAAGATTTCAGCAGACTGCTCTTCCCGGTCCCATTTGAAAGTATATACCTTGTCTTTTATAAATACATCATCGGCAAACCATGCGGATAGTCCGGGAGGAGTGGTTAAATGATTCCACAAACTACGACGTGAAACTTTATCAAAAACATATTCAATATGAAATTTCTCTTTGCTCATTATCTCTGTTAGGTATAAAATTTGCACCAAGTTACATAAAAGAATCGGAATGGAGCATACTATACTATATAATTCTTGTTATTTACACCCATTTTCCGCTTATAATTTCATTTTTAAGCCACTTTTTTTTAATTGAATAGTTGCATAATCAAAAAATAACTTCTACTTTTGCAGCGTCTTTAACAAAAGAGATGGCGGGATAGCTCAGCTGGTTAGAGCGCATGATTCATAATCATGAGGTCCCCGGTTCAATCCCGGGTCCCGCTACTTCAAAAGCCTGTTGATCGGTTGATTAACAGGCTTTTTTCTTTTTATGAATAACATTAGCCTAAAAACTTAGTTTTATTTTTGAATCGTTCGCGCTTTGCTCTGGGTGACTATATAAACGCCGGTAAAGATCAGGGCGGAAGCAATTCCTTTTGTCCAGCCGAACGTACTCATTCCTATCCACACGGAAACTCCCGCTCCTACAATCGGTTGTACATAGTTGTACATACTTACGATGGTGGGACGGAGGGTCTTTTGTCCAACCAGGATCAGTATATAGGCGAAGAAAGTGCCGAAAAGGACTACATATCCTACCTCTAACCAGACTTCTAACGGAAAGTGTTGGGTAGACATACCAGACAGGTCGTGAAAAGAAAAGGGGATAAAACAAATGGATGCATAGAGAAACATCCATTTCATCAAAGTGAAAATATGATAACGTCCAATCAATCCTTTAAAAATCGTCAGATAGCAGGCAAAACTAAATTGGGCGGTCAGGCACATCAGATCTCCCCAGATATTTCCCGACCCGTGCGCTCCGTTATGGTTACTCAATACAAGTATTAACGCTCCGGCTGCTCCCATACTAACCCCCAGAATTTTTACCGGGGTAGCCGGCTCTTTCAGAAACAATGCGGCCAGTATCATCGTCATGATAGGTAAAGATGTCGTAATAATAGTCGCATCTACCGGTGAAGTCAGTGATAAACCGAAAATAAAGAGTCCCTGATTAAAGACAATACTTAATAACCCCGCGAAGAACAGCAATATCAAATCTTTTCTGCTAACTTTCTCTTCCGGAGCAAACAGGGAGGCTATCCAGAAGCAGAGTGCTGCCCCCACCATACGCATGGTTGCTAATGATAAGTTGGTAATCCCGGCATCCATCGCTGCTTTTCCTACCGGAGACATCAGTCCCCATATACAGCCTGCACCTGCTAATGCCAGATGGGCCTTGATGATTTTATGATTCATTTTCTGATTTTGTACAGACTTGTTTCTAAAAGACTATATGTGATTTTAGCTGCTTTCCTCTATATCATTTGGTAAACGGACAATACTTTTAAGAAACTACGTCCTGGAGATAATTTTTTATGTCCTGGACGTAGTTTCTTATGTTCTGGACGTAGGGAATTACCTCCAGGAGGTAAGATCGGAAAAGTATTGCTTTCAAATCAACAAGCGGTTGAGTAAGATCCGGATCAGGCAATCCTAAGATCTTACAGGTAGTTAATCTACCTTTATGGCTACCTGTTGATCTTTTACTTTGATATAATAGGTTCCGTTTTCCAGGAAGCGGTCACCATTCCCGTTGATGAATCCAAGGTCTTTTAATGGATCAATTTCAAAACGGTAGGTATAGGTTTCTCCTTTTTTCAGGAATTGTTTTTCAAAATGTTTCAGCTCTTTCACAGGACGGGAAATAGTACTAACCGGAGTAGAAACAAACCAGTGAACGGTTTCGGCTCCATCCATATTGCCGGAGTTAGTGACAGTGACTTCGGCTGTTACTTTCCCGCCAGATTTAATTTGAGTAGAGGATAGTTTAATATCGCTGTATTCAAATGTAGTATAGCTGAGGCCATGTGCGAATTCATACAGAGGAGTACTGGGAATATCCTGATATAGTCCCTGGTTGGGGCGTGCTGATTGGCGGTGATTGTAATAGATGGGAATTTGCCCGGTGGAATAGGGAAAAGTCACGGATAGTTTTCCGGATGGATTAATGTCTCCGGATAAAATACCGGCGATAGGGTTTCCTCCTGCGACACCTGGTTGCCAGATCTGAAGGATGGCCGCACTGAGGGGCTCAAGACGGTTCAGTTCTAATGGACGTCCGCTGGATAGTATCAGCACAATGGGTTTTCCTGTCTGGCTGAGTTCTCTTACCAGTTCCTCCTGAATAGGGGGCAGGGCGATAGTGGAACGGGATGCGTTTTCACCGCTCCATCCTTTTTTCTCTCCCAGACAGAGCAGAATAATATCTGCTTTTTCGGCTGCGGCTTTTGCTTCTGCAAATCCACTTTTGTCTGCTTCTTCAAACCCGGTTCCTTGGGCATATATAAGTTGTGCCTGGTTGCGAAATGTTTTTTCCAATCCGTCATAAATACTGACTACATGTTCTGCTTTACCATGATTAGCCCATGAACCGAGCAAATGGTCTTTTTCTTTGGCCATGGGGCCAATCACTGCGATTTTAGCAGTTTTTGAAAGGGGAAGAACCTGATTGTCGTTTTTAAGGAGCACGATGGATTCTTCTGCCAGCTTCTCGGCAACCTGTATACTGGCCGGGAGCAGGAATCGCTCCTGTTCGGTGGTAACGGGAGTATAAGGGTTTTCAAATAATCCTAAACGGAATTTCAGCCGTAGTACCCTTCTGACAGCGTCGTCAACCTGGTCAGTGGAAATCTTTCCTTCGTTTACCAGTTCTGCCAGATGACGGTCATAACATTGGTTCATCATATCCATTTCTACTCCGGCGGTAAAGGCTTTGAGGGCCGCTTCTTTGCGGTCAGCTGCTACGCCCTGCGGACGGAGTTGTTCGATGGCACCCCAATCGGAAACGACGAAGCCATCATGTTGCCAGCGGTTTTTCAGGATATCGGTCAGAATATAACGGTTGGCTGTACCGGGTGTACCGCTAATGTCGTTGAAACAACTCATGACGGTCGCGGCTCCGGCTTTGATTCCTTCTTCATACGGTAGCATATAGGTATCCCACAGGGTTTGAGGAGATATTTCAGTATATACGTAATCTCTTCCGGCCTCGGATGCGCCATACCCTACGAAATGTTTCAGGCAGGCGGCTATGTGGTTGGGATTTGACAGGTCATCTCCCTGGTAGCCCTGAATAGAGGCTACTCCAAATACCGCGTTTGTGTAGGGATCTTCTCCGTATCCTTCGGAGATACGCCCCCAACGTCCGTCGCGGGCCACATCAACCATGGGCGAGAATGTCCAGTCTACTCCGGCGAGACGGGATTCACGGGCGGCGACAGCACAGGCTTGTTTTACCAGTTCGGGATTCCAGGAGCAGGCCTGGGCCAGTGAGATGGGATAAACCGTGCGGAAACCGTGGATGACATCATACCCGAACAGAATAGGGATACCAAGGCGGGATTCTTCTACCGCTTTGCGTTGCACTTCGTTACGAAGGGTGGGATCGCTCTCAAAATAGATCAGAGAACCGATTTCTGCCGGTATTTTCTTTACTTCTTCGGCGATATTGTTAACATTGTGGTTCCAGCCTAATGTGTATTGGTTAAGCTGGAACACTTTTTCATCCAGCGTCATTTTGGATAACAGGTCTTCTACCCGTTTCTCTACCGGCTGTCCGGCATCTTTATAGAGGGCGGATTCCTGTCCCTCTGCCCGGACTCCGTTTGTGAGAAGCCCGGCTAAACAAATTAAAAGGAGATGTTTCATTTTGCTTTATTTGAAAATAGCTTTATCAGAAAGCCGGATTGCTTTCTGCTGGTTATTTTTTAGCTCAAAGATAACAATCTCATTTTTATTTTGTATCAATGTGGACGCAGGAATCCGGACAGACTGCTGTTTTTCTTCTTCCCAGTAGGACCCGGCATAACTCCCGTTGACCCAAATCTCGCCCATTCCCCAGCCGGACATATCCAGAAAACATTCTTCCGGAAGGGATGTTTCCAGATATCCTTTATAGAAAGCAGGAGCAGTTGTTTCGGAGAGGGGAGTGAAACTCAGTTGGTCCACGGGGGTATTGCGAATTTTTAATTCGGTAATTTCCCAGTTTTCAATTTCTGTTCCGTCCAGGGTGACTATGCCGAATAATCCTTTGGAGTTGTCCAGTATTTCGGGGCCGTAGGTAATCCTGCCGATATTTTCAACATAGATACGTAGGGTGTATGTCCCCGGCCGGGTAGAAAGAATGAGTTTTTTCCGGTTGTCAGTGAGGGTTCCCTGCAATAGGTTGTCTATATAGATCGCAGCAAAATCACGGATGTTTTCAACTGTCAGAGTGGGGTTGTCTGTTTCGATAGTAACCTGTGTTTCATATAGCGCATATCCAAAGTCTATATCCAGTTCGTTGACCGGTAGAGGCTCCATGGACTCTATCCGGTTACCATAGACCTGTTCCAGAGTAGCCACTTCTGTCATCCGGATTTCCTGGGCGCAAACGCTGTACGATAGGGCACAGAGTAGGGTGAATAGGATTTGTTTTTTCATTTGATTGTTTTTTATTGCGTATAGGACACGCGGATTATAGAGATTAATTCTTACCTTCTTACCTGCTGGCTCCTTAACTACTTAGATATTAGAAAAGATTCAAGAAACGACTCTTCGAGGGGGATCCGGGGGGCGAAGCGGTCGCTTTTTACATACGTATCTATGCTTTGAAGCAACTGGCGTGTAGCCGGACGGTTGTCGATATCTTTTTGAGTATCGACTGCGAGTACCAGCAATTTGCCGTTGTTGACTTTCGCTTCAAATCCGATGCCTAACTTCTCGTTGTTGTCGTAACTATCAATTACCTGAATGAATGGACGTAGTTGCTGCGGTGCTTCCTGCATTTCAATCACTTTTGCATGCTGGAGGATGTCCCACCATTGCCAATCGGTATGATAAGAAGTGACAAAATGATCAAACACGGGCTGGTCGTTGTGGATCAGACAACCAATTGTCATAGGTGCCCAGGCAAACATAATGGGATTCCAGAAATGGTTATGGAAATTGGATTTACGTCCTTTTACCTTATTAGGGAGAGGACATAGAACGACTTTCTTTCCCTGTGCAAGGTATTGCCGGGCCTGGTCATTGTATTCGGTTGTATAGAGTATCTCGTCCGTAGACTCCATGATACCGGGATTACGGGGATAAACCCAGATATTCCAACTGTTGTGGATCTGTTCATTAATTTGTAAATGGACAGTCAGCTGTTGGGGAGAGGTGATTTCCTCCAGGGAAAATGAGAATTCTCCTACCGGGAATACATTGTCATTTCCGATGGTCTGGGTTTTCAGATTTCCTTTCCGGAGAATTTTTCCGGCCTGGTCGGTTACACTCCAACGTATTTTTGCGTTTTTGATAGGTGACTGGCTGAAGTTGTATACCTCGGCTTTCCCAGTGAAGGTTTCGTCATTGAAATAAGTACTTTGGGGATAACGCAGCAGAGCAACTGTCGGGGCACAGAACTCCCGGAATTTTTCAGGGGTTATTAAACCTTTGGAATCCCAGAAAGGATCAAGGATACCGACAGGAGCATATCCCTGGCCGGGAAAGTCGTTTATGGAAAGTAACTGGAACCCGGCTGAGGTGGAGGAGCGTAACAAGGCTTCGATCACGGCTTTGTATTCCACCACAGTCAATGCACCGGAGGCTTTGAAAAAATCATCTGCCTGGTTAAGCATTCCATTTTTATCCAGTAATTCCCGGAACACTTCAAAGTTACGTGCTTCTACAGGACCGGTATATTTTTTAATCTCTTCAAAGTTGGGATAAATACAACGTTGTCCGGCTTCATGTGAGATCACAGGTACGTCTATATCAGACTCGGTACTTCTATCCCAATCTGTTGAGGGAAGTCCTTCATATACTCTTACAGGTCCTTTGGGCGTTTGATGGGAAACGTAGTACTGGTCGGACCGGACACGTGCCCGTGCAGTGGACCCGCTATACAGGTGACGGTTGTCCAGCTCCCGGCCTTTGGCGGTTAGTTCTTCCACAAAATCAAAGTTACCGGTGATCTCGTTTCCGTTACAATAGAGGATAAAAGAAGGATGGTTTCCGTATTCTTTTAGAATCGCTTGTTGTTCACGGCGGAAGAAGTCGTAACGGGCTTCATCCGGTTCGGCGTCTTTTCCCCACATCGGCATTTCGACTTCCAGGTAAATTCCGTGTTTGTCTGCCATCCGGAAGGCGGCCCGGGGAGGACACCAGGAGTGGAAGCGGAGATGGTTCATCCCATATTGTTTCATTAGATCCATGATCCGTTCCCAGGAAGTATCATCAACCGGTACGTAACCTGTTGCCGGGAAAACAGCATTTTCGACATTTCCCCTCAGGTGAACCGGGCGGTTGTTGACCAGTATGTGATTTTTCCCCTGTTTAACTTCCCGCATACCGAATGTAGCTGCTTTTTCGTGTTCGTAAGTACTGTCCCCGGCCTGCGTATTCAACCGGCAGGAGAGGGTGTAAACATTCGGATTGAATTCGTCCCATAGCCGGATGTTCTTTCCTAACAGTAGTTCTTGTTCTACAAAGAAAACAGAGTCGTTGCCTGTTACCGGGAATTCTTTGGTCAGGGTATAATGGGTTCCTGTTACGGTAAAGGTGGCGGTTCCCTCTACCGGTTTGCCGGTATAGTTGTTGACCTGCATAACGGTCCGGATGGATTGGTTACTGATGTCGGGATAGATTTGAAGATCTTCTGTATATACCGGATCGAGTGCCATGAGCTTCATTTCTCCCAGGATACCATTCCAGTTAATCTGGGTAAATTCGGTATGGGCATGATTCCATTTGTGAGTGTTGTATTGATAGCGGTTGTCAATGCAGACAGTGATCAAATGGGTTTTCCCGGGCGTAACAAATGCTGTCAGGTCATGATTATGAGGGACACTGATGTAGTCAATTTGACTGACTTCTTTGGTATCTACATAGATAGAACTGAGCCAGTGGGTACGTTCAAAATAGATAAAGACCCGTTTCCCGTTCCACTCTTCCGGGATGGTGATTTCCCGTTGATACCAGGCCGGACCCATGTATTCATATTTACGGGTGAGCCGGTCAATATGGCGGTAGCGGGATTTATAGCCGATCTGGTAATCATCAGTGATACCGGGCAGGGTAATTTTATCCTGTAACCGGTGATTGTAACGGGGGGATAAGGAACCTCTCCGGAAGTCCATCACATCTGTCTGGAAACCCCATTCGCCAGACAGGTCTATCTCCTGTGTCTGGGCATGCAGAGCGTGAGGACAACCTATAGAAAGAATCAAACAGAGCAATTGAAAGTAGTTTACTATAGTTCTCATACGGAATATATTTTATATTCAAGAAGCCGTCCCGCCTGTTCCCGTACAGGTACGGATATGCGGAACGGCTTCGGTTTATTTGTGTTATTTGTTTAATCAATAACCAGGATTGTTACTCCATTTTAAACCGGAATTTGCATCGAGAACCTCCTGGGGTATAGGCCATAATATATGATGATCTTTGATGATAGGACCTGTCACCGGATTAAGGGCACGGGTTCTTTCCAGAAGTGTTCCCGTACGAACCAATGTAAACCGGCGAACTTCTTCTCCTAATAATTCACGGGCACGTTCATCCAATAAATAATCCATATCTACATCTGCTGCATCTACCGGCGTCGCATTTGCCCGGTTGCGAACTACGTTGATCGCATTGGCTGCTCCCTGTTTATCATTTAGTTGAAGACAGGCTTCAGCCAACAGCAGGTAAGTTTCTGCCAGACGGAAACGGGTTTTGTCTTTATGGACGCCATTGAGTGCGTTTTCATTTCCTTCTGCTGTGTAATCAAATTTGGTGGTGCTATAGAAGAAATAACCGTTATCGTAGTACGTTTTGTGTTTGGGATCATTTTCAGGGTCAAACACAAATAGTTGTCCGTACAGTTCATGATCCGGCTGGTTATGATACCAGTTACGGCGAATGTTATAATTTGAATTCCGTATATCATCTATTTCGTAACTATCTAATAACCAGTCTAACGGACAAATCTGTCCTAATCCGCGTCCACCATATTCTACGGAATTAATAAAACCATCTACTTCTTCATACCGGGGAACCCAGGCACGGCGTGTCCAGTCAATGTCGGTACCGCCACCCTGTGTTTCATATTCAGCCTGAATCACCCAGATAGATTCCAGGTTGCCGGATGTACGATTATGGTTATTTTCAAGAAACATATCTGAGAAAACATCGCCCGGTATTTCTTTTTTAGTTCCGAAACGTTCCTGCATCAGGGCAAATTTTCCGGAGTTAATCACTTCCTGCGCTGTGTTTTTCGCATTTTCATATTGTCCTGCCAGTAAATACATTTCTGCCAGTAAATGTTTGGCTGCCCATATGGTCAATTCGCCGACTTTGGCATTGTCCGGATCTTCGGCAAGATAAGTAGCGGCGAATTTCAGATCTTCGATCATGTTTGAAACTACTTCCGACATGGGTGCTCTTTCAAAATCAGTTCTATACGTTTCCTGAATTTCATCTACCCAGGGAATATCTCCGTATAGATATACCAGATACCGGTATATGTATGCTCTGAGAAAACGGGCCTGGGCCTGGAAGTTTTGTTTATCCGTATCGTTTGCCCAGTCTACACTTTCGTCTTCGGCTTTGTTGATAATCTGATTGGCATTGGCAATGGCCAGATACCCCCATTTCCAACGGGCCCGGGTAAAAGTATGGGCCGGGTCTATGGTATAATTTTCAATAGCGCCCAGCAGGGAATCATCTTTTTTACCCCGGATACAGAGATCTAATCCGGCCTGTAAGGATTCATAATTGGTGGAACCTAAACCCGGACCTTCCCAGGTGGAGTATTCCATTCTTACATAGGCATATAAGCCGTTCAGCGCGGTTTGAAATCCGTTTGAGTTTACCAATACATTTTCAGGAGCATCAAAGCTCTGGGGTTTCTCTTCCAGAAATCCGTCTCCACACGAAGTGAAGGAGAAAGCCAGACTCAGGGTTACTATGGATATAATATATTTTTTCATACGTTTATC
>JAJQES010000232.1 GCA_021201565.1 Tannerellaceae bacterium | reverse complement strand
GTATTTATATTGTCCAGGGAGCCCGCATGGGTTGATTTGACAGGCGGTTGGCCGCTTCATCGTTAATGAACTCCAGCTTAACCGGGTCAAACTCAAGAGTCCGGTTCAGTTGCAGTGCCACCAATCCCATATTAACGATTGTTGCGGAACGGAAACCATTTTGTTCGTTCAGCGCAAATGGCTGGCGTGTTTTCACACATTCGATAAAATCTGTTACCTGTGGCAATGGTTCCGGATAATCAGCCAGTTTTTTCTCCCAGTCCGGAATGTCACATACGAAATTTTTATAGACATTTCCATTCGGTCCTGCGATATAAGGAGTGTCCGGGTTTCCGAAATCTCCTCCCCAAAGTATGATCTGGCACCCATCTTCATACGTATAAGTGATCGAACGCCAGGTGCCTACTGCGTCCGGGTGTTGTTGTGGGGCATCTACCTCTACTTTGACCGGGCTGGTATGGTCTTTGCCTAAAATATATTGTACAGGGTCAATATAGTGTTGGCCCATATCCCCGAGACCACCTCCGTCGTAATCCCAGTAGCCACGGAAAGTCCCATGTGTACGGTGGCGGTTATAAGGTTTAAAAGGAGCCGGTCCTAACCACATATTATAATCCAACTCTGCCGGAACGGGTTGCGGTTCCAGTTGGTCTTTCCCTACCCAGTAGAATTTCCAGTCAAAACCGGTATGTTTACTGATCGTTACTTTCAAAGGCCATCCTAAAAGCCCGCTCTGAACCAGTTTTTTGAGAGGTTTGACCGGAGTCCCTAATCCGTAGAACGGATCGTCAAAGCGGAACCAGGTATTGAGACGGAACATGCGTCCGTATTGCTGAACTGCTTCTTTCACTCTCTTTCCTTCTCCAATCGTACGGGTCATGGGTTTTTCGCACCAGATGTCTTTTCCTGCTTTTGCCGCTTCCACCGACATAATCCCGTGCCAGTGAGGGGGAGTCGCAATATGTACAATATCCACATTCGGATCCAGTATCAGGTCACGGAAGTCATGGTAGGCAGCAATCCTGCCTTCTACCAGTTTTTTGCCTGATTCCAGGTGGTTTTTGTCTACATCACAAACGGCGACCAGGCGGGTGCCTGCATAATTCACATGTCCGCGGCCCATGCTACCGGTGCCGATAATGCCTTTTGTTAGTTGGTCGCTCGGCGCAATGAAACCATTTCCCAGGACGTGTCGCGGTACAATAGAGAAAGCCGCAAGGCCGCCCAGGGTTTTAAGAAAACCTCTTCTGTCTGTTTTCATACTATGAAATGAATAAAGTTAGATTTATAATAGCATTTATTTTGAGCAGATAAAAATAACCAAATATTTTGAAAGTGTTGAGTTTGAGTAACGAAAAAGGCTTACAACAATAGAACTTTAACGCATGTTATAGTAGGAGAGTTTAAAAAAAGTGTAGAGTTATATTTTTCCGGCTTTTGAATAAAAAGTCAGAAATAATCCATAGCTTTGTGCTCATTTATTTTTCAATATATAAATTACATAACATGAAAATTACAGCAAATAAGTTCGTTTCTGTAACTTATGACCTAAATGTAGGCGAAGGTGAAGAGCGTGAATTGATGGAAAGAGCAACTCCGGAACATCCTCTTACTTTTATTTTTGGTACCGGTATGATGCTGCCTGCCTTTGAAGAAGCCCTCAAAGGACTTGAGGTAGGTGATTCATTCAACTTCTCCCTGGCTCCCGCTGATGCCTATGGGGAATATAACGAGGACTATCTGATGGATCTTCCTAAAAACATCTTTGAGGTAGAAGGTAAATTCGATACAGAGGTGATCAAAGAAGGAAATATCGTTCCGATGATGGACTCTAACGGAAACCGTTTGCAAGGTTCTGTTATGGAGGTGAAAGATGATGTAGTAGTCATGGACTTTAATCATCCGTTGGCGGGTGAAACCCTGCATTTCAGCGGTGAAGTGCTGGATGTACATGAACCGACTGCAGAAGAAATCGCGGCTATGTCTTCCGGTGGTTGTGGCGGTGGTTGCGGTTGCGACGACGCTGATTGTGGCGAAGGATGCGGTTGCGGATGCTAAAAAACAGGCAATTGAGAATGGACAATTGACAATTAAAATATAAGATGGCGTAAACGGATGGTGTAAAAGCCCTGTTTACGCTTTTTTATTATAAAATTGTGGAGTTCATTGTCAATTGTCAACTGTCAATTGTCAATTTGAAGAAAAGTGAATACGTTTGGTAACTTATTTCGTTTAACATCTTTTGGAGAATCACATGGTGCCGGTATCGGTGGAGTGATTGACGGGTGTCCGGCCGGTATTGAACTGGACCTGGGGTTTATTCAACAGGAACTGGACCGGCGAAAACCGGGGCAGTCCAAACTGACGACTCCCCGTAAAGAAACTGATGAAGTACAGTTTCTTTCCGGCGTTTATGAAGGGAAGACTACGGGTACTCCTATTGGTTTTATTGTGTGGAACCAGAATCAGCATTCTTCTGATTATGATAATATGAAATCTGTTTACCGGCCTTCCCATGCGGATTATACTTATCAGACTAAATACGGGATACGGGACCCGCGTGGAGGAGGACGGTCTTCTGCCCGTGAGACCATTTCCCGCTGTGTCGCCGGAGCTATTGCTAAATTGGTATTAAAACAGTATCAAATCTCTGTTCAGGCTTATACCTCACAGGTAGGAGAGATCAAACTGGAAAACAATTACAAAGCGTATGACTTGTCCCTGACCGAACAAAATGATGTCAGGTGTCCGGACCCGGAAATGGCTACAGCCATGGCGGAACGGATTAAGCAGGTAAAAGGGCAGGGTGACACGATCGGAGGTGTGATTACCTGTGTAATCAAAGGGGTTCCGGTTGGGTTAGGTGAACCGGCGTTCGGTAAGCTGCATGCTGCTTTGGGGCAGGCGATGCTCACTATTAATGCAGCCAAAGGCTTTGAATATGGAGATGGCTTTGAGGCAGGACTGTATCAGGGTTCTGAACACAATGATCTCTTTTATAATGATAACGGACAAATTAGTACCCGGACTAACTATTCCGGAGGGATTCAGGGAGGGATTTCTAATGGACAGGATATTTATTTCCGGGTGGCTTTTAAATCGGTTGCCACTATTTTGCAGGAACAACAAACGGTCAATATGGAAGGAGAGGAAACGATCCTGAAAGCCAAAGGCCGGCATGATCCCTGTGTCCTGCCCCGTGCAGTCCCTATCGTGGAGGCTATGGCTGCTATGACTATTCTGGACTATTATCTGCTGAATCAGGCCTATCAGAAATAAGAGGATCAGATTTCCATCCGCATAAAACAGTTATTCATCACAAACCCTTCACCAATCGGATCATCACTCTCTTTATAACGGACCATACCCATCCGTTCATAGAAACGGATGGCCGGGTTTTGCCGGTTTACATTCAGTTCCATCCGGCAGGGGTCCGGATGTTTCCTTTTAATGATCTCAATAGCGGAAAGAAAGAGGAACTTCCCGGCTCCCTTGCCCTGGTAAGAGGGTATCAGGTATAGTTTCTGCAGGTAAAACAGGTCCTGCTCCTGTTGTTCAAGGGAGAAATAACCAAAGGGTATGTCCTGATCATATCCGATAAAGAACAGATGGCCTTTTTCCATCTGTTCCAATAGTTTTTCCGGGGCATACATCTCTTCAAACATAAATTCGAGTTGTTCCGGGGTATGTACCTCCTGATAGGTCACAAACCATACCTGGGAAGCCAGATGGCGGATCAATGGACCATCCGTTTTCTGTGCCGGGCGCAGGGCATATTTATTCATGGTGGTAGGGTTCATTGTTGAGAATAGTCATAGCCCGGTAAAGCTGTTCGGTGAAGACCAGCCGGATCATCTGGTGGGAAAAGGTCATTTTACTCAGAGAAATTTTTTCATTGGCTACTTTGTAGACCGCCTCACTAAATCCATAGGGACCTCCGATGATAAATACCAACCTTTTAGGGACTGTATGTGTTTTCTTTTCCAGATAGGACGCGAATTGAACAGACGTAAACTCTTTTCCTTTTTCATCCAGCAGTACACAATAGTCGCCTGGCTGGAGACTTTTGAGGATCAGTTCTCCCTCTTTTTCTTTTTGTTGGGGAACGGAAAGATTTTTGGTGTTTTTGATATCCGGAATGATTTCCATCTCGTACGGGATATAATGTATCAGGCGTTTCTGATACTCCCGGATGGCTTCGGCGAAGTAGTTCGCATCTGTTTTTCCTATGACTGTCAGGATGATCTTCATTTTGTGGGTGAATTATCTTTATATAAGAATCCACCACGAAATTACAAGAAAAATCCTACCTTTGTTCATTAGAATTATAAAAAAGAAGCTATGAAACAAGCTGTTTTAACGATCATTTGTCTGCTTGTCTCAGTTTACATGCAGGCTGTGGATGTTACGCCGATAGCGAATGCTTTCAAAGATGGTAAGTCTGCGGTACTTGCTACAATGATGGACCGGGAAGTGGATATAGCTGTTCCCGGGGTATCAGAAAAGGGAAATCCCGCTGCTGCAGGTTCTGTATTGGCTGTTTTTTTCAGACAAAATAAACCGGCCGGTTTTACGGTGGTACATCATGCGGATAAGAAAGAAAATGGTTTTTTTGTGGGGAAACTACCGACTTCAACCGGTGAATACCGGGTAAATGTGACATACCGTGTAGAGGGTGATAAAGTGTTAATTCAATCAATAAGAATAGAATAGAGATAAATGGATCAGTTAATTGACGAGTTAATCCGGTTGGCTTTCGCAGAAGATATAGGCGATGGTGACCATACAACACTGTGTTGTATCCCGGATACTGCGATGGGTAAAAGCCAGTTGATCATTAAAGAGGATGGAGTCCTGGCTGGTGTGGAAATGGCAAAACGGATATTTCACCATTTTGACCCGGATTTGAAAATCACTGTTTTTATAGAAGATGGTGCGGAAGTAAAGAAGGGAGATATTGCGTTTATCGTAGAGGGGAAAGTTCAGTCTTTGCTGCAAACCGAACGTCTGGTGCTGAATGTGATGCAACGGATGAGTGGTATTGCAACCACTACCCGTAAATATGTAAAAGCCCTTGAGGGAACGAATACAAGAGTCCTGGATACCCGTAAAACAACCCCGGGTATGCGAATGATTGAGAAAGAAGCGGTAAAGATCGGAGGGGGTGTGAACCACCGGATCGGATTGTTTGATATGATCCTACTGAAAGATAATCATGTGGATTTCGCCGGAGGTATTCAGCAGGCCATCATACGCGCACAGAACTATCTGAAAGAGAAAGGCAAAGAGCTGAAAATTGAAATCGAAGTACGTAACTTCGAGGAATTGGAAGAGGCGATGCAAACAGGGGGGATTGACCGGATCATGCTGGATAATTTCAATATAGAAGATACAAAAGAAGCGGTAAAGCGGATCAACGGACAATATGAAACGGAGTCATCCGGTGGCATTACATTTGACACACTGCGTAATTACGCGGAATGTGGGGTAGACTATATTTCTGTAGGTGCTTTGACTCACTCGGTAAAGAGCTTAGATATGAGCCTGAAAGCGATGGACGAAAATAATTGACAATTGACAATGCACAATTGACAATTAGGTTCATATTATAATTTATTTGAACAGACCTGTGTAAATATGGAGGGGAACTCTATACACAGGTCTGTTGTTTTTATTGCATATAATTCCACATACGTAAATACCATTAAACACGAATTTGTTATGAAAAAAGTTGAAAAGTATGGGTGTTACCTGTTAGTACTTTCTGTTTGTACCCTTTTTATCCAATGGACGAATAAACCTTTGGAGCCTGCTTCTGAAAAATATCCTGTAAAAATTATTAATGAGCGCAACCTGATGGAAGTCGGTTCCTATTATTATCCTGAACAATGGCCGGAAAGCGAATGGGAACGGGATATTAAAAATATGAGTGAACTGGGTTTTGAGTTTACCCATTATGGGGAATTTGCCTGGAGTACGATGGAGCCGGAAGAGGGAACGTATCAGTTTGAATGGTTAGATAAAGCCATTGCTTTAGCGGAAAAATATAATCTGAAAGTAATTCTTTGTACACCCACACCAACACCTCCCGCCTGGTTGAGTTATAAACATCCGGAGATCCTGATCAAAAATGCGGAAGGACGTACCATTCAACATGGTGCCCGCCAGCAGGCTTCGTGGAATAGTGAAGTGTACCGGCAATATGTGGAGAAGATCGTAACGGAGATGGCAAAGCGGTATGGCAACCATCAGAATGTCTGGGGATGGCAGATTGATAATGAGCCTTCCCATTATGATTCGTTTGATTATAGTGACAATGCACTCATTGCATTCCGGCAATGGCTGAAAAATAAATATAAAACGATTGAAGAATTAAACCGGGTGTGGGGGAATGCTTTCTGGAGCCAGGATTACAATCATTTTGACCAGATCCTTATCCCGAATGCAAAAGAGTTGGTACAACAACCGAACCCGCATGCGATCCTGGATTTCAAACGGTTTACAGGAGATGCGGTGGCTGAGTTTGTGGTGTGGCAACAGGAACTACTTAAAAAGCACATTTCGCCGGAGCAATGGGTCACAACCAACCTGATGGCGGACCACTCTATTGTGGATCCGTTACGGTTTAAGGAACTGGATTTTGTAACTTATACAAAATATCTGGTGTATGGCTCGGATATGGGCTATGGGGACCAGGGGTTCCGGATGGGAGGTTCAACAGCACTGGGACTGGCTAATGACCTGTTCCGGCCTATTACCGGCCAGACAGGTGTGATGGAGTTGCAGCCCGGGCAGGTCAATTGGGGTACCTATAATCCACAAACCCTGCCCGGAGCTGTCCGGATGTGGATTTACCATGTATTTGCCGGTGGGAATAAATTTGTTTGTAACTATCGTTTCCGTCAGCCGTTGAGTGGCGGGGAACAATACCACTATGGGATTATGCAAACGGACGGCGTGTCGGTCAGTACTTCCGGAAAGGAATATGTACAGGTGGCACAGGAAATGAAAAAGTTACGAAAAGAGTATAATCCGCAAGCGGACATGCCGGTTCAGCACGCAGCCCGGAAAACGGCTATCCTGTACAGTGTAGATACCCGCTGGGAGACGGAAAATCAACCTCAAAGCCGGGATTGGAACTATTTTTCCCATATTCATAAATACCGTAAAATATTGCAGTCGTATGCTGTACCGGTAGACGTGATAGATGAAACGCATGACTTTTCCGGTTATCCGGTACTGATAGCGCCGGCTTATCAGTTATTGGATAAAGAGTTAATAGGCCGGTGGAAGAGGTATGTCGAACAGGGAGGACATTTGGTACTAACCTGCCGTACGGGACAAAAAGACCGGAATGCCCATTTGTGGAATGAAAAATTTGCGGCTCCTGTCTATGAACTGGCTGGTGTCAATGAACTGTTTTTTGATGTATTGCCGGCGGGAAAATATGGAGTCATTTCTTCGGACAAGAGTAATTATGCATGGCATACCTGGGCGGATATTATGACTCCTGTTGACGGTACGGATGTGTGGGCTGTATATAGTAACCAGTTTTATGCAGGAAAAGCGGCTGTTACTCATACCCGGATTGGAAAAGGAACGGTGACTTATATCGGAGCCGATACGGAAGACGGAAAATTGGAAAGTGATATGCTGCGAAAGGTATATGCCCAGGCTAAGGCGGACATTGAAGATTTACCGGAAGGTGTAATCATGGAATGGCAGCATGGCTTCTGGATTGGATTAAATTACTCATCCGAAGAACAAACGTTACCCATCCCGGCGAATGCGAGGATCATCATTGGAGATCGGACTTTACAACCTGCCGGTGTGGTGGTCTGGAAGTAATTCCATAAAGTCCCTTTTAAACCTTTTATAAAAAAGATATGCAGAAGATCCGGAAAAACACAGGCACCGGACCTGAAAAAACACAGGCAGGAGGCTACACGAAGACAGGCAGAAGGGGGGTAGGAATACAGGCAGGAGACTGAAAAAACACATGCACCGCGATGGACAAACATAGGCAAAAGGGGGGGGATAGTCCTGCCTGTGTTTATACCATAGTGGTGCCTATGTTCATCCAACCCCCTGCCTGTATTTTACCTTGGCCGGTGCCTGTCTCTCTCCTACCTTAGTGCCTGTATTTTATAGCATCCGGACGGTAAACTATCTTTTTGATAGTAAAAAAGATGGTATTCTACCCATAGTACACCCGTAAGGCACTTTCAGCAACTATCCGGTTTTGCCGTTTTCTTCTTTTAGAATGAGGGAATATACTTATAAGGACTCTTTTAAACACCTCAACGCGTTGCGTTTGCTTTCTCTACGGGTAGAGGGTGGTTGTTTTTCCGGGTAAAAAGGCATACCTGAACGTGTTCCGCTTTCCAGCTCGACGCGTTCAGGTTCTACCGGGGACAGTAAAACTTTCCCAAAAGCCTACAAATGTCTCACCGGAAGGATAAAATTGTCTCCTTTTTCTTCTGGTTGCTCTTCCGGTATGAAGGTTGCTAACCTATCTGTTTGATAGTAAAAACACCATTTACTTTCTCACATTTCCACTTCCTTACTGAAGAGGTTGCTCCTTTAGGGAACAACTGTTTTGCAATTCTCCTATAGTGTGACAAAGTGATAAAGCGAACCTGTGTGAGAGCCGGTTATTTGATACCTCTCTGTATAAAGACCCGGAAAACAGCCGCCACAGAACGTTTAATTGACAAAAAGACAGGAAGCCCCTCCCAACCTCTCTAAAACGAAGGACAAAAATGTTAAAAGGTCTTTGCGTGCTAAGTCAACCAAGATGTTCATATAGAATGAATTTGTTTTTATTAGAATGCCTGAAAATATTAAATAGAGATATAAAATACATATTTTTATTTTTATATTAATATAATTTGGACAAAAGAATCAAAAGTTATATATTTACTAATATTTAAATTTATTTGTGCTAATAAGGATTTTCTGAAGATATTTCTTTGTTTATGGATTAGAGTGGAAAACATTTGTGGATTAATATCTCTCTTTATCTACTAACTTAATTTCATCTGTTATGAAAACACGTGCAAATTTTTTGTTTTGTTTTTTATTTCTGAGCTTTTTTTTCGTTAAAGGGCATCAGAATCCTCTTAGTTTTGATATTCAGTTGGCCAAAGATTCCGGGGTTGTTTTCCCACAAGTATCTTCTGATTTCTCCAGATGGGATAATTTTGAGAATGTTTTAGATAATTTTATTAATCCTGAAGAAGTTTTTTTATTTAAGTATAATCAGAAAAATATCTCTTGTATTGATAAAGCTATTCATTTATCTATTCCTTTAAGAAATAGTAATCTTGAGCTAGAACTTATGGAAGTCCCAGAGTTTTTTTATGATTACGAGATAGTAACATCTTGTGGTGAAACTTATAAGGCCAACAGAGATATTAAACATTATAGAGGAATTGTAAAGGATAATCCGAATAGTATGGCTGCCTTCACATTTTATGAAGACGAAGTAATGGGATTGATTACTACTGAAGAGGGGAATCTGAATTTTGCTTTTCTAAAACAGGAAGGATTGCATATCTTATATAATGACAGGAATTTAAAGGATTCTTTTAATTTTGAATGTGGGTTAATAGATGATTTATCTTTTTCCTATGATTCTGAGGTATTATCAGAAACATTAAATTTGTCTCCCCGGCTTAAAAATTTAGTTAGGTTCTATTTTGAAACAGAATATGATATTTACCAGGTAAGAGGAAGTATTACATCTGTAGAAACATATATAAGTGGAGTTTTTAATCAGGTCGCCACATTATATAAGAGGGAAAATATAGAAACAGCTATCTCTCAATTGTATATTTGGACAACGAATACTTCTTATCCGTATGGAGCAACAGATATTTTTATATTATTAGATCAATTTCAAAATTATCGAACCAGTATTGTGGGTGATTTGGGACAGTTATTAACTTTTCGGAACTTGGGTGCTGGAATAGCTGCAGGATTTAATGGCTTATGTAATTCGGCAACAAAATATAAATTATCTGCTTTGGCAGTCGAAAATCGTTATTCAATTTTTCCTACATATAGCTGGACTGTTACTGCTATCACACATGAATTTGGACATTTATTAGGTTCCAGGCATACAAATGCTTGCGTGTGGAATGGAAATAATACAGCGATTGATGGTTGTATTCCTACTGAAGGGAATTGCCCAAATCCGGGAGTACCTGCAGGGGGAGGAACAATTATGAGTTATTGTCATTTTCAACCAGTAGGAATAAATCTAAATTTAGGATTTGGGCCTCAACCTGGAAATGTGATTCGGAATAGTGTTGAAAATGCATCTTGTTTATTGTATGAACCGATTGTTATTACAGGAGGAGCTATAAGTGTATGTATAGATACCCATAATTCCTATAATATGTGTCCCAGTAGCGATCCGTTAGTTCCACTACCGATGGATGGAATTCCTAATGCAACATATTCATGGACATGTTCTGCTAATATTGAGATCGCAACTTTTACTCAACGATTTTGTATTATAAGGGCTAAAAGTGCAGGTCCAGCCTGGTTGAGAGGGATAATAACCACTCCAAATCAGGTTTTAACAGCCCAAATCGATCTTTTAGTGTGGGATTCAGCACCCCCCGTACCTGATATAAGTTTAGCTACAGATGGTTTGTCAATTATTGCTAAAGTACAAAATGTACCTTTAGGGAATACTTATCGTTGGAATACCTCTCCTGTTTATTCTAATATTGAAGGAAATGGTAATATGGCTGAAGTTATTATTAAAGTAGGATCTCCTGGTTTATATACTGTATTTTGTTGGGCAAGTAATGGCTGTGGAGAACGGCAAACTGCAAGATATGTGCCTATAAATGTTACCGGAATCAGGGAAGAAGTCGGGGTCGAGGAGTAAAGACTAAAAAATCCTCATTAAGATTAGCCTTAGTGAGGATTTTTATTTAGATTTTATCTGGAGCTTTTCCATTCGTTGACTAACTCGCTGATCGTTTCTTTGACGGACATGATCCGGTCGGCTTTGAAAGCATTGCTGCCGGCAAAGGCGTAGCCGTTTTCAAAATTTCCTTTGAAGGCATTGTACAGAGCTGTTACAATACAATAGGGGCTGCGGGAAATATCGCAGGTTTTGATGCATTTAAACGGGCAGGCTTTCGGTTGCTTTAAGCCGTCTTTTACCTTTTGCAGGAAATTACAGCTAATGGCTCTTCCTGGCATACCTACCGGACTTTTAATGATTTCAATGTCTTTTTCTTCAGCTTTAATATAAGTTTCTTTAAACGCTTCGGATGCATCACACTCTTTGGTCGTTACAAACCGGGTTCCTAATTGGACTCCTGCGGCTCCTAACGCGATCATTCGTTGTATATCAGCTCCGGTATAAATACCTCCTGCTGCAATTACCGGAATTTGTTTATTATATTTTTCTTCAAAAAATGAAACTTCCTGTACTACCTGAGGCAGTAACTCTTCTAATGAGAATTGTTCATCTTCTAACTGGTTTTCTTTGTATCCTAAATGGCCACCGGCTTTGGGACCTTCCAGTACGACTGCATCCGGCAGGTAATCGTAGTTATTCTTCCATTTCTCACAGATGATTCGTGCAGCACGTGCGCTGGAAACAATCGGAACTAATTTGGTGACGCTGTCTTTATTAAGGAAGGAGGGTAGATCTAAAGGTAAACCGGCTCCACTGAAAATAATATCTACTTTTTCTGAAATACTGGTTTTTACCAATTCTGCAAAATCGGACAGGGCCACCATAATATTCACCCCGATAATCCCTTTCGCTTTTTCACGGGCGCTCCGTATTTCCTGTGTAAGACCTAAATTTCCTGCCTCTGTGTAATTAGGAGATAATTTTTTGTATAAAAGTCCGAGACCGGCTGCGGAAATAACGCCAATCCCCCCTTCATTCGCAACGGCTGAGGCTAAGCCGGAAAGTGATATACCAACTCCCATACCTCCCTGTATAATAGGGACCCGGGCTTGTAAATCACCGATTGTTAATGCATTCATTCTAATAACTAATTTGTAAGTACATGAGCAAAGATAGCACATAAAAAAATAAAATGTGCAATAATTTTGGAATTATTGCACATTGTTATAAAAATTGAGCAACCTCTTTTGTTTAGTCGACTGTGATAAAACCGATATTTTTAACAATTTCCTGTCCTTCGTTTGACAATACGTAGTCAATAAAGGGTTTTACGGTAGAGGCGTTGCCGGCTTCGTAATAGTAGTAAAGCGGACGAACGATCGGATATGTTTCATCTTTTGCTGTGGCAATAGAAGGCTCTACATACGTTTTTCCTTCGTCGTAAGAAACATGAATCGCTTTTACGTCTTTGTTCAGGTAAGCAAGACCTACGTAACCGATGGCGCCTTTGGTTTGACTTACACTCTGGATGATCGCACCGGTTGCCGGCAAGCTAAGAATACCCGCCATATAATTCTTGTTTTTTAACACGCTTTCTTTGAAGAATTCATACGTTCCGGAAGAGGTTTCGCGTGAATAAGCAACAATTTTCAGATCGGCACCTCCTACTTCTTTCCAGTTTTTGATTTTTCCTGTGAAGATACCTTCTAACTGTTCGCGTGTCAGGTTGCTTACTTTATTATCCGGGTGAACTACCACTGCTAATGCATCATAAGCGATGATTCCTTCAACAGCTTCTTTTTTTGCTTCCTGCAAACGTACTTTTTCATCGAATTTGATTTTACGGGAAGACATGGCAATATCTGTTGTTCCTTCCATCAAAGCAGAAATACCAACACCTGAACCTCCGCCGGTTACAGTTACTTTGGCATTTTTGTTTTTATTCATAAAGTTTTCTGCTTCAGTTTGGGTAACAGGAAGACAAGTGTCACTTCCTTTGATTTTCTGTGCATACACATTAGTAGTCAAAACCCCTGCTAATAAAGCTGTGAATAAAATTGTCTTTCTCATTTTCTGTTCAATTAATTATTTATGCTGCAAAGAAAATATGCTGGTGTTTCAGCAGTGTGAAACAGATGTTACAATGTGATTACATCGTTGAATAAAGGAAGATTTTATGATCTAAACTTCTACTGGTGATTTGCTTAAAAGAAGAGGGTAAATTTCTCAGTCACAATTTTTCTTGTATCTTTGTGAGTTATCAACAGTTCACACGACTTTTCAACAAATGAAGCATTGTTTTGGAATTTTAAGATAGTGCATATATAATTAATGTTTAAGTTTGCGGCAGAATAATTTACAATAATCTATGGGAAAGATTATCGCTTTGGCAAATCAAAAAGGAGGGGTGGGGAAAACAACTACCACTATCAACCTTGCCGCATCATTGGCAGTACTTGAAAAGAACGTGCTGGTGGTAGATGCAGATCCGCAGGCAAATGCTTCCTCCGGTCTGGGAATAGATATTCGCGAGATAGACCTTTCTATTTATGAGTGTCTTATAAATGGAGAAGAGTCTTCAAAAGCAATCACCTCCACAGAGGTGGAGAATCTGGATATAATTCCTTCTCATATCGATCTGGTAGGGGCTGAAATTGAAATGTTGAATATGGAGAGCCGGGAGAAAATCCTCAAGAGAATACTGACTCCATTGAAAGATAGATATGATTTTATTCTGATAGACTGTTCGCCCTCGTTAGGACTGATCACGGTGAATGCCCTTACAGCGGCTGACTCGGTGATTATACCGGTACAATGTGAATATTTTGCCCTGGAAGGAATCAGCAAATTGTTGAACACGATTAAAATCATTAAGTCCAAACTGAATCCTTCACTGGAAATAGAAGGTTTCCTGCTCACGATGTATGATTCACGTCTGCGGCTGGCCAATCAGATTTACGAAGAGGTGAAACGTCCGTTCCGGGATCTGGTATTTACGACTGTTATCCAGCGGAACATTAAATTGAGTGAAGCTTCCAGCTATGGAAAACCAGCATTGCTATATGACGCGGACTCCAAAGGAGCCCTTAATCATATGCAACTGGCAAAGGAGCTTATAGATAAGAATTAACAATTATATATAGGATATAATT
>JAJQES010000170.1 GCA_021201565.1 Tannerellaceae bacterium | reverse complement strand
CTTATATATCAAAACGATATAAAATTTATGCTGTAAAACAAAAAATAGCTAAATAATTGATAAACAATTATTTAGCTATCCAGAGGTTCCTTCCGGATTCGAACCGGAGTCAACGGTTTTGCAGACCGGTGCCTAACCACTCGGCCAAGGAACCATTTGCTGTTTGCGAGTGCAAAGTAAAGTTATTTTTTTGAATTATGCAAGGGGTTTGCCGTTTTATCTTTCTCTTTATTCGGTCAGGAGTTTCTCCAGTTCTGTGCCTGTGGGATGGAATTGAGTCTCTTCCAGGGATATAATGGCATCGGAGATATCCTGTTTTTGTTGTTGAATGTATAATATCTTTTCTTCCAGGGTGCCGGCCGTAATAAAACGATAGACAAAGACAGCCCGTTTCTGTCCGATCCGGTGGGACCGGCTGATGGCCTGCTCCTCGGCTGCCAGGTTCCACCAGGGATCAAGAATAAACACATAGTCGGCTTCAGTCAGGTTAAGCCCTACCACGCCGGCCTTAAGGGAGATCAGGAAGAAATGGCATTGGGGACGGGTGGCAAAAGAACGGATCACCTCCTCCCGCTGAGTGGTTTTCCCGGTTAGCATCGCATACTCCCACCCCCGGTTTTGCATCTCCTCTCCTACCAGCTCCAGATAGGTAACATAATCAGAGAATAAAAGAACTTTATGAGGGGTATTCACCAGTTCTTCCAGCATCCGGAAGATCTCACGGAATTTACCGGAACTATGCGCATACTCCGGATCGGCCAGCCGGGGATGGTTCGCAATCTGGCGTAACCGCATAATAGCCTGTAAAGAACCAAAAGTTTCAGTGCCGCTTTTCTCCTGCAATAGTTTGCTTTCCAGAATCCGGTTCCGGGCTTTGGAGAGCTCCTCATCATACATTTTCTGTTGTTCAGGATCCGTTTCACAAATGATCAGTTCATCCGTCCGTTCGGGCAGATCATTCAGCACTTCCTCTTTGGTTCGCCGCAGAATAAAAGGATGAATCAATTTGCGGAGGGCTTCACTATGTTGTCCTTTTACATCTACCGTGATAGGGCGGATAAAATAGTTATAGAAAGTCGCATGATTTCCCAGTAAACCGGGATTTATAACGGACATCAATGACCAGAGATCACTCAGGGAGTTTTCAATAGGGGTACCGGATAAAGCAATAAAATGATCTCCTTTAATCAGGGTGACCGCCTGGTAGACCTGTGAATCCCGGTTCTTGAAACTCTGGGATTCATCCAGCACCACAATTCCAAAAGCACATTTCTGCAAAAAGTCTATATCATTCCGCAGGGTTTGATATGTAGTGATCACGACTTCCCAACGCATCAAAGCCGGACGCATCCCCATCCGGGAAGGGCCGGTATATTCGGCAACCGTCAGGGAAGGCGCAAACGTATGTAATTCATTCCGCCAGTTGTGTACAACCGAAGCCGGAGCAACAATAAGACAGGTCGAGAATTCTCCCCCTTCTTTTTTTCTTTCTTCTTTGTACTTCAATAACAGGGCAATCGTTTGAATGGTCTTTCCCAATCCCATATCATCCGCCAGACAAGCCCCCATCCGGTTTTTGCACAGATGGTATAACCAACGATAACCTGCCAGCTGGTATTCCCTCAACACGGCATTGAGTTTTGCGGGTACTTCTACCGGTTCGGACTGGTCCGGCACAATGGGTACTTCTGCTTCACCCTCCAGTAAGGAAAACTGGTTGCGTTGAAGAGAAAGACTCTCTTTGCTTTTTTGTCCGAACAACATAATAGCTGTATACCGGCTAAACCACTCTTCGGGAATAATAAAAAGATGGTCTTTCCCCAGATGATATTCCCGGTCACCGGAGAGTATATTTTTCCACAACTCCTGAAAAGGAATGACTTCCCCATTATCCAGGATGACCCGGGCATGCAGTTGAAACCAGTCCCGGGTGGTTTGTTGCTCATAATCGAATGTCCAGTTTCCGGTATAATACCTCACCGGCAACCGCTCCTGTTCAATCTGTATATGTTTCCGGTTGAACACCTGTTGATGACGTCGTATCCACTCTACCACCTCCGGCCAGCTATTCTCTCCTGTCACCTTATAATAATCAGGCTGCCAGACCTCAAGTCCGTTTTTCAGTAACCATGCATGAATCCGCGCTTCCCATGTATGATCCCGCTGTGTTTTATAAAAACGGTATTGGTCACCCTCCTCTTCCAACTCAACAATGGCAGGTTTATCAGATGAAAGCAAGACAGTCCGGTTATTATACCGGAACCGCAATTCCATCAATGGTTGTCCGGTCACATCCCGTTCCATATAAAGAATAGCTTCGGGTGTAGCCTGACGGTTCAGAATTTCAAAACCTTCCACTTCGATATTTTCATTCCCTATATGTTTGAGGATAAATTTCCGGAAATACTCTTTTTCATTTTGCCGGGGAATCAAAACATCTTTCTTTTCCAGAAATGGTTTCAAGCGAACCCCGTTAAAGCCTTCAGGCAATGCATATAACTTGTCTTCTATCAGCAACCAGCCGGGAGAATGAGTAACGATATGCACATCTTTTGCAGACGGAATGATCTCCTTTCCTTCTATCAGCAATGTAAGCCGGTAGCGTATCTGTTCTTCGGTCCGGTAGAAACCGGTAAGAACTTTCACCGGTCCGGAACTGAACAGAATCCGGTCACTCTTGTGAGGATTATCCAGGTGGTTCTTCTTTTGATAAAGTGGAATATGGCTTTTTTTCATTTTATCCAGCATAGAAGCAACCACTGTATCCGTGAATGCCCTCACCGGCTTTAATACCTCTTCCTCTGCATGAAGCACAAAATCCCGTTCGTTCTTATACTTTCCTGTGCCATAAGTTTTATACAGAAAACCAGGTTCCAACGTCCGGCTAAGCGCAAGCAGTTCGTTTTCAACAGGTAACAAAGTGGTGGGTGCGGTAAATTGTCCCAGGTAACTGTAAAATTCACCATAATCTACCGCCCGGGCGGGCAGAATCAGATAAGAATGTGCCCACCGGGTATCGGGAACCAATAAAAAAATCAATTCTTCTTCCATCTACTAATTCCTGAATGTTACTCTACGGTTCATTATGAAATTAACTGCTCCATAAACAAATAAACCCAGGAATTGGCTCAGATATTCATTCATATCAAACCCTTCTACCAAAATAGATATAAAAAGGAACTGAGCACTATAGGCTATAGCAAAGGCAAACAGGAACAAAGGAATTTCCTGGCGGAAGTGTCCCTCGCCGGAGGAAAAGACCCAATACTTACTCCAAAGGAAATTATTGATCAATGCTGCTATATAGGCAATTACATTGGACAACTGATACCCATAACCCAAAATCTCCATCATTATATACACAACGATAGCAGTGATCAGAGCATTCAGGGACCCAATCACAACAAAACGGAAAATACGGGTAGATTCTTTCAGCATTCGCGTTTCACTCTATTCTTTCCTGCAAATAAACACATTTTTCTTTTGTAAAATTAATTTTTCGCTCTATATTTGCACCGCTATTAAGCAAAATCAGGGTGACAGAGGTCACTTTTTTCTTGTGATGACAGGCCCGGGTGGCGGAATTGGTAGACGCGCTCGTTTCAGGTGCGAGTGTCTTTGCGGACGTGCAGGTTCGAGTCCTGTTCTGGGCACTTTTCAGGCGTAGGTGGTGAAATTGGTATACACGCTACTTTGAGGGGGTAGTGCCGGTTCCGGCGTGTGAGTTCGAGTCTCATCCTGCGCACCAGTAAGAAAAGGGTATCTTTTAACAGGTATCCCTTTCTTTTTATCTGTATCCCACCTCCTTTTACCATTCATAATCCGGAAATAATAAGTACTTTTAGCTGGTGATTTTTCATTGGAATAAAAAGAATCGTATGAACCAGATAACCCTTCGTTATGTCCTGTTTCTTCTTATACTCTCTGTTTCCCGTCCCTGTTTGAGTACAGAAACAGCGTATGCACACCTGTTAGTTCCCGGTGTCAGTAAAGAACTGGCCACTTTCCGGAAAACACATTATAAAGACATCCGGTATACACTGTTTTTTTCCTTGCCGGACACACGTACAGAACCGGTAACCGGGACAGTCGATATCCGGTTTATTACAGACGGACAGGTTCCATTGATCCTTGATTTCCGGCCGGAAGACCAGATAGTCTCCTGCCTGGTAAACGGTGTCACTTTTGGAAACGAAACGATACAGGAACATCTGTTCATACCTTCCGGATATACCCTTGCGGGAGAAAACCGGATCACTCTTTGTTTTACCGCCGCCGACCAGTCCCTCAACCGGCGGGACGAACTTATGTATACCCTGTTGGTACCGGACCGGGCCCGCACGTTGTTCCCCTGTTTCGACCAACCGGACCTGAAATCCCTTTATACGTTATCCCTGGAAGTACCCGGGGCCTGGAAAGCCATTTCCAACAGCCCGGTACGATCGTCTACCCCTCTTCCGGGCAATAGAAAAGAGATTGTCTTTGGAGAAACCGAACCATTAAGCACGTACTTGTTCTCTTTTGTAGCCGGTGAGTTTGAAGAACGAACCTTCCAGCGTGATGGGAGGCAAATCGCAATCTACCACCGGGAAACAGACGAGCTTAAAACAGCCCAATGTCCGGAGATTGCCTCTGAAGTATTTGACGCCCTGGAATGGTTAGAAGATTATACAGGCATTCCGTACCCTTTTGCCAAATATGACCTGGTCATTTTACCCGGGTTCCAATATGGAGGAATGGAACATACAGGTGCTACCCTATACAATGACCGCCGGATGTTCCTGAACACACATCCCACTTTGAACGAACGGTTAAGCCGGAGTGCCCTGATTGCCCATGAAACGGCCCACATGTGGTTTGGTGATTATGTAACTATGGAATGGTTTGACGATGTATGGACCAAAGAAGTGTTTGCCAACTATTTTGCATCCCGGATCGTTGAGCCTCTCTTTCCGGACATTAACCACCGGCTGAACTTTATCTCCGGCTATATACCGGCCACATATGCAGAAGACCGTACCCTGGGCAGTAATCCGGTAAAACAACACCTGGACAATATGGCAAATGCCGGACTGGTATATGGGAATATTATCTATAATAAATCCCCCATTGTGATGGAGATGCTGGTTCAGACTATTGGCAAAGAGGCGTTCCGGAAAGGGATTCAGGAATATCTCCGGCAATATGCCTATAGTAATGCGGACTGGAACGGATTGATCCGGATACTGGACCAACATACTCCCCGGGATCTGGTTAGCTGGAGTCATAGCTGGATCAATGAGAAAGGTATGCCGGAAATAACTGTAAAAAAAGAAAAAGAGCAACTTACCGTTACCCAGGAAGATCCATTCAAACGGGGTGTTCTCTGGCCTCAACAACTCACCTATCGAATCTATACAGAGACAGACTCAACAGATATAACGATCTACACCGGTCAAACAGAAACAACCGTTGCCATCCGGCCGGACCTTTCCGGAAACATACGTGGAATCCTCCCCAATATTGATGGAAGAGGATATGGTTTTTTCCGGCTGGACACCCTGGATGCTGTACTGGCCATGGAAATAGTCAAAACAAGTAAGGAGGAAGTATTGAAAGGCAGTTTGCTGATCACTCTCTATGAAAACCTGTTACACGGAACCCTTTTCCCGGAATGGTTTACCGGGCAATTGCTCTCTTATTTATCAAACGAACAAAACACGCTGCTATTTTCGGCGGCTTTGGGTTACATCAGTAATTGTCAGCGCCTGTATCCGGGATGTTATCCGGAACTGGAAAAAGAGCTGTGGCAAATTGTCTCTACCCATTCCAATCCGCAACACCGTTTACAGGTCTTCCGTACCTATACTCACATAGCGCATTCCGGGGATGCCATCCATTCCCTCTATAAGATCTGGGAGGAAGAAACGGGGCCGGAACAATGCGCACTAAGTGAAAATGATTTTATTACTCTCTCTTATTTGTTGGCCATGTATCTGCCGGAACAGGCAGATCAAATCATCCGTCTCCAGCAAGACCGGATCAGTAACCCGGACAGAAAACAGGAATATGCCTTTATCTCCCCTGCCGTCTCTTCCTGCCAACAAACAAGGGATAGCCTGTTTCAGGCTCTTCTGGTTCCGGAAAACCGGCGGATAGAACCCTGGGCAGCTACCGCATTGTCCTACCTGAACCATCATTCCCGTCAGCAGGAAGCCGTAAAGTATATCCGTCCGGCATTAGAACAATTACAGGAAGTCCAACGAACCGGAGATATTTTCTTTCCAACAGCCTGGCTACGTGCCTTACTATCCGGACATCAGTCTGCCGCGGCATGGCAGGAAGTAGAACACTTTTTCCGGGATCATCCCGGCTATCCCCCCATGCTATCCAATAAAATCAGGCAACAAGCGGACTTTTTGAGAAGAAGCAGGTCAGTCCGCTAACCCTTTAAAAGGAAATATAATTTTTTCCTACCTATTTGTTTTTTTATCCTTGTATATCTCTTTTGCGGCCCTTGTGTAAGGGTGCTTTATGGCCTGGGGATAACGGATTATCCCCAGGCCCTGGCGCGACAGGAAGCAGGAGCAGAAGAAACAGGTATAATACCCCAAAGAAAAGGATCCCATATCTAAAAAAAGAACCTACTGTTCTAAAAAGTATTTATTTCAAAAACGGATCTCCGTTTCTGTCCTGTCCTACTACCCAACGAAACGCATTCAGGAACAGATAATTTTGAGTCGCGTCAGTAAATTCACGATGCCCGTGCCCCATATTGAGATAGATCATCCGGTATTTGGTATTGGTCCAGACAACCGGCAGGTCACCGTCAGGCACAATATCTTTCAGTCCCAACGGATAATTTTCAGGCGACAACGTAACCAGAACCTCAATATCTTTATTTTCACGGGGACTGGGTTTCCATTGATACCATTCATTCTCGGGCGCGATAAATTCCCGGGGCATTCCTTTAGTCACCGGATGTTCTCTGTCTATAACCAACTTCGCAGGCATAGCAGGCCAGTTGTTCCGGTGAAAGACACCCCCTCCCAGAAACTCCAGATACCAGGGCCAGTTGGTATGCCGGTCATTATAGGCCGCTACATGAAAACCCAGCCAACCCCCTCCGCTTTCCATATATTTCTGAAAAGCTTCCCGCTGATGCGGCGCGTGTGGTTGGTCATTGAGCATCATCACCAATTGATAATCTGCCAGCTTCTCTGTATTCAGGTCATTGAAATCGGTCGTCACGTCAAAAACAAACCCATCTCCAATCGTCAAATCCCGGAAATAGTTAATCGCATCCTGCGCAAAATCCACATGGGCCTGCTCTACAGTTTCACTATAAAAAGCCAAAACTTTAAAACGGGGAAACCGTTGCGCAAAAGAAGATTCAGTAAACACAAATAACCCTATCCATAACAGGGACATCCCCAGAAACACCTTTCTTTTCATATTGTATTGTATTTTTAAATAGTCAACGTTGCGCAGCCCATTGGATTGCATTGGTAAACAATGTCGTAAACTCAGGTAGATCAAAAAGGATTCCGGAATGCCCGAACAAAAAATATACATTGCGTGCCTTTTTGGATTCATTTACCCAGATCACCGGATGGTCGCCCATGGTAATGGAAGAGGCAGGTTGGTAACTACTTTCATCTACCGTAGCCAATACCTTCACATCCGGCCGGGGCGAACAGTCAAAAGTATACCATTCATCATCAGGAATAGTAAATGTAGCCGGAAGACCGGCAACCACCGGATGGGAAGAGTCTTCGATACAGATTGTAGCGGAAGCCGTCTCCGCAATATAATTCTTAAACCGGATCCCGCCCATAAAATCCGAAAACCATTGCCATAAAGGATATCCGTCAAATTCCCCTAATAAAGTCGCATGATGGAATCCAATCCATCCTCCTTCTCCCTCTTCGATATACCGGACAAATGCCTGTTCCGCTTCCGCAGGCCAGGTATAGGGAGGAAAATCAAGCTGGATAAAAAGGTCATATCCGGACAGAAACTCTTCCGTAATAGGGGTTGCCCGGTTGATTTCTGTAAACCGGAAATTCAGTTCTTTTTCTTTCCGGCTCAGCCACTCTAAAGCGGCATCGGTGAAACTACCATGCTGCCCACCCCGTTCCGTCAGCACCAATACCCGGAAAGCCAGTTGAGTATTGCCACAAACACCCCGGGGTTTCAAGATTGAACAGACAGTCCGGCATAACTCACCTTCCGGAGTATCTCCGTCATAATCCCAATACATTCCTCCCCGTAATCCTTTTTCAAGAATATATTCACATTTGAAAGCCAGGGAGCGGGCATTTTCATATCCTAACACCAGGTCACCAGCGGTATCCGTCAGGTAAGGAACTTTCGCTATTTCATCCCATCGTTCAGTCATTCCTTCCAGAGAAGAAATCTTTTTGTAATCTAAAAAGGTGGGAACCTCTTTTCCTCCTCTTCCGTAGAACGGCATCCCCAACACCAGTTTAGAGGGAGGAACTCCTTCCTGCAGATGAGCCTCCACAGCTTCTGCCGAAGTTGTTTTTCCGGCCCGTTCCGAACGATACAAGGGAGCATGTAAAAAAGGAGGAGTTGCCATATCATAAGCCATGATATTAACAAAGTCCACAAAAGGGAGGAAAGCCGGAAAATCCATATACTCAGCCGTAGCGACTGTTGCCAGTGTCAACCAAGCATCCTGTCCGATCGCCTGCCGGATATCCCGCATCAGGAAAGTAAAGTTTTCTTTATCTTCCGGCGAAGCCGATATATTTGCCGCTGCACTGGTAGGATATTCCCAATCAATATCGACTCCATCCAGTTGATATTCCCGGATCACCCGGTTACAATCCTGTGCAAATTGTTCTCTGAAATCATCACTGGCCGCCATTTCACTAAAACCTCCACTCCCCCATCCACCAACAGACAGCATAACTTTTAAATGGGGATGTGTTTCTTTTAACTCAACAATACTTTTCAGCCGTCCGGGATTATCAATCCGGATACCGTCAAAGGTTTCATTCACATGCCCGAACGCATAATTAATATGGGTAACACACGAAGGATCAGGCCGGACAGCACTCCAGGAAGTAACATACGCCACAATGACCCGGTCAGCAGCTGAAACATCTGCATGCTCCTTTGCCTGCGTATACGGACAATAAACAAAACAAAAGCAGGCACTCATTAAAAAGGATAAAATAGTTCTCACAACGGTCTGCGGATTTAGGTATACAACTATTACATTTTATACAAACATAGTAAAAAAAGAAATAAATACCATCCTTCTAAAAAAACAAGCCCCGGTTTATACAAAACCAGGGCTTTATTTATCTATTATATAAATAATTTAAATAGCAAAATGCGGTTCGCGGTGAATCCACTGGCCACGAGTAAAGTCAGGGAAATCAACAACGGCACCACCACGGGCAATAGACATTTCCGACAAGCCGGAGATCGCACTCCAGGCTGCTGCGTCGTAGCAGTCCATCGGAGCCGGTTTCTTATTACGGATCGCATCAATAAAGTCGTACATCATGATGAAGTCCATACCTCCGTGTCCTGCTTCTTTTGCCTGTGCTTCAAGAGTCGCCCATAGTTTGTGGTCATATTTTTTGAACCACTCATCAGACGGATCCCAGCGGTGAGGTTTGGATTGTCCTTCAATGTGTACACCATTACCGTCATTCATCCACAATCCATCTGTTCCCTGAATACGGAATCCCAATGAATACGGACGGGGCAGATTGGTATCGTGTGTTACAATCACAGTCTGGCCATTGGCACACTTGATCATAGAGGTTACAATATCTCCCAGATTAAACTGGATTTTCGCATACGGATGGTTTTCTCCTCCCTGGTCTACGATATATTTATGTAATCCGCGTGCCTGGGTGGCCATCGCCGTCAGGGAAAGGAAACGGTTCCCCCGGTTAATATCCAGACAGTTGGCTACCGGACCAATACCGTGTGTCGGATAGACATCCCCGTTTCGTTTGATAGAGTGTTGAGTACGCCACTGAGCTTCTGCGTGAGCAGTCGGTCCCATCCGTAATTCATCACCCGGACGGTGACTGTAACGGGTTCCGTCATTGAATTTCACAGCACGCAGATCATGCTCATAACCACAGGTGGCATGGATCAGTTCACCGAATAGTCCCTGGCGAACCATATTCAGAGCGGCCATACAATCACGGCGGTAACATACATTTTCCAGAATGTTCAACTGGCTACCGGTAGCTTCCGATACATTTACCAGATCCCAGCACTCTTCAACAGTGTTAGCAGCTGAAACTTCCACTCCAACATACGGGACACCTGCTTTCATGGCTGCAACTGCCATCGGCACGTGCCATTCCCATGGGCTGGCAATGATCACACAATCAAAATCTTCATTGTTTAACATCTGCTCAAAAGCACGTTCGCTTCCGGTATACACCTTAGGCGCATCCACATTCCGGTCGGAAAGAAACTTTAATGTACTTTGCAACGGACCTTCCTGTGTATCACAAATAGCGACAATTTTGTTTCCGGGGATTGCCAGGACATTGTTGAAGTGTTCACGACAACGGGAACCGGTTCCGATAAAACCGAAACGGAGTTTACCGTCATCTTTACCTGTTGCTTTCTTTTTAGATTGCGGTGCTGTAGGGTCAGCAACTGCTGCATTGGCGCTTCCGGCCAGGGCTAATCCGGCAGTGCTAATGCCGGCGGCTGTTACTTTCTTAATAAAAGAACGACGCGTGTTTTCCATACTGTTATTTTTGTGTTTAATGTTAGCAAGCAAAAATAGAATAAAAAAATGAAAAAGAAGAATGAAGAAGCAAAAAATAATGTTTAAACAGATCCGGCCCCATAATGGACCGGATCTTACTATATAGAAAGGCGTTTATTTTACTCTCTTTTTCAACATCTTATTTATTTTCCTGTCTATTTATCACTTACTTTCTGTTTATCAGGGATTCTGGGTTAATACCCCGGGATAAGCATTAATCTCACTCTGAGGAATATATTGTACTACCCGTGGGCTTGTTGCCGGGTATTCTATTAAACCGTCATGCCATCCCGGATAGCGCCGGACCATCGTTTCTCCTACACGGAATACATCATATCCGCGATCCCCTTCATACGCCAGCTCCAACTGACGCTCTTTCATGATAATCGTTTTTGCATTTGTTGCATCCATGCTGGTATATAGGTAGGCATTATCCAGAGAACGGCCTCTGACTACATTTACATCCGCCACTGCATCCTGATAATTTCCTTTCTTTGCACTTGCCTCCGCTCTGATCAGGTAGACTTCTGCCAGACGGGATATGATAGGTGAATGTAAATGAGAGACTCCTTCCTGTAAAGAACATTTATAAATATAAAACATAGGATGTCCGGCACTCTCCTCCATTTTACTATCTTCATACCCTACATATTCATTCCCCTCATAGAAGATACGATACTGACCATTTGCCGGATTAACCAGAGTCGCTTCTATCAGTTGTGAGTTCACATCCGAAATAACCGTCAGTTTATCTCCTGTTTTACTCTGAACCGGCAGCTGTTTATATATATACCCGGTCTGAACACCACTTTCATTATATACATTGGATACAAACCTCAATACCGGGGTTTCGTTTCCATTTTCATCTACCGAATATTGCGGATGAATAAAAGCTTCCCGTGCGTCATTACCCCGGCCTGTCTCATACAGCAGATCCAGATAATTTGCACTGGCATAGATTTCACCCCAGCCTACGCCCTGTATATGTGCATACATACTTCCTATACGGGATGAATAATCCGTTCCATCGGAAGTTACAAATTTAACAGCAAAAATTGTTTCCGTCTGCATCGCATTATCCGGTGCATATTCATTATATTTCTTAAAGCTTTCTCTATCCAGCATTTTAAAGTGATTAGCCTTAATCACTTCATTTGCAAAATACCAGGCTGAATCTGCATACATCTGATCAGGATTCTAAAATGTTCCGCTCATATATAAATAGGCTTTCGCCAACATAGCCTGAGCTGCGTATTTAGAAGCATAGGAGGGTGATTTAAAGATTGTCATTAATTCTTCTCCTTTCCGCAGGTCAGAGATTGCCTGAGCGTAGGTCTCTTTTACTGTTGAACGGTCCGGCAGCTCCATATTAACCACATCGTCCGGCATTCCATTCACAATAGGAACTCCCGGATTTACATCCGGATCCTGATAATAAGGACGCCCAAATACACGGCACAGATAGAAATACATCAATCCCCGCATATAATAGGCTTCTCCTATTTTCTGATCGACTTCCGCATTTTCACCGGTTTCTATCATCTGAATCAAATCGCTTGATTGTGAAATAATTTTGTAAGCATCATCCCATACATTGGAAAGACGGCTATTATTAGGCGCATGATTGTAAGTAATATAAGTTCCGAAATGGTCGGTAGTACTTTTATCCTTCGTAATATTATCACCCGGATATTCACCTGCACGATGTAAATTCTCCGAAGAGTTTCTTAAACGGGCATAACATCCATTCAACAGAATATCCAGTGAAGCCTCCGGCTCCGATAATATTTTATCTGCAGAATAAGATCCATAGGGAAAACGCTCTAATTCACATCCTGTTAAAAGTGTGAATACGGCCAGTATCAGCATGTTTATCTTTTTCATATTTTTCTCTATTAATTAAAATGTCACATTTAAACCAAACATAAAGTTTCGTGTTTGAGGATAAGAATAAGCTACAACACCTGCTTTCCCGGCAGTTGTATTTCCCGGTAATTCAGGGTCTATGCCCGAGAAACCTGTAATAACGAACAGATTCTCCCCTGAAAAATAGACACGTACCTGAGAAACAAAATCTATTTTAAGAGGTATATTATATCCAACAGTCAAATTCCGCATACGCAGGTAAGACGCATCTTCCAGATAACGGGAAGAGGTACTGTTTGAGCTTGATGTATTGTTATAACGTGCCACCGGGTGAGTGGCATGATCGCCGGGTTTTTCCCAGCGTGTCCAACCTTTCTTTAATTTTTGTTGGTTATAATTGATATAAGCACCATCCGAATCTGAAACCATACGTTCGTAATTGTAGATCTTACCTCCTACAGAGTAAGCAAACACCGCCGAAAGATCAAAATCACGCCACCTTACTTCCGTAGAGAATCCGCCATAAAAATCAGGATTAGAGCTTCCACACATAGCCGGATTGGAAGATGCTTCTGCATAACTATCTGTTATGACTCTTTGTCCATTATCATCCGTCGTGTACCATTGGGGAGCTCCGGTCTCAGAATTAACTCCTGCCCATTCAGCCGTATACCAGGTATCAATATCATATCCGGGTTTCACGATTTTATCTGCAGAACCATAAATATCCGATCCACCCAGTGAGGTGATCAGCTCTTCATTTCCCGCATATAATTCGGTTACTTTATTACGGTTTAGTCCCAGATTCGCAGAAATACTCCATGACCAGTCTTTAGTATTTAAAACATCTACGGAAGCAGTTAGCTCAAACCCCTGGTTTTTGACTCCACCGACATTCCGGAATACACCTGTAACTCCCGTAACACCTGGTAATGCTACTTTATATAATAAATCCGTTGTTTTTTTATTGTAATAATCCAGGGTCAGACTCACGCGGTCAAACAAGATAGCATCTAACCCTACTCCAAAGGTTGAGGCTTTTTCCCAGGTCAGATCTTTATTTCCTACCTGTGAGATTAATGCCCCGGTTTCTCCATTATAGCTACCTGTGCCTAAACTATATAAAGAATAGCTACCATATAATTCATCCGGACGAAGTCCTGTTGTACCAAAGCTTGCCCGCAATTTCAATTGTTGTACATACTCCGGGGTAAAAAACTCCTCCTGATGGATATTCCATCCGCCACCAATAGAATAGAAGTTACCATATCTTGCATTTTCTCCAAAGTTAGAAGCTCCATCCCGTCGGAAAGAGAACTGAAGCAGATACCGGTTATCATAAGCATAGTTAGAGTTAAACAAATAGGACATCACCGCCCATTCACTTTGTCCGCCGGCTACACTCCAGGGAGTAGTCGCCACATCGGCTACGGTAAATCCGGGAGCAAATCCTACAGCCACCTGAGTAAATGAAGGTCCGGTATAGGT
>JAJQES010000103.1 GCA_021201565.1 Tannerellaceae bacterium | reverse complement strand
GATTAAAAATCCTTATACTCAACAGGCGGGGATTATAAATCCCCTTCAACCAACATACTATTTATTCCCACTGCTGCCACTGCTGGCGCGGAACTCCGGTTCCGTGCCTAAAATACTTCTATTCAGGCACGGATTCGGAGATCCGCGCCAGCATGTGATCCGCGCCAGCATGTGGAACATACATAGACTTTGGGAACACCTCTCCGGGACCTGGATCAAAAAAAGAGGCCATTCCAATAAATCGGAACGGCCTCAGGTGTATCGATGGTTAATCCGGTTAATTTCCCAGACTTAAAGGAGCTATCAATCATAGCTACGATATTCTGTGTTTATGGAAATGTCCGGCATTAAAATCGATAGTATGTGTAAAACAAGCTTCCTGTAAAAAGGTTTAGAATGCCGGAATTTATTTTTGTTAAATCAATAGTTTGCCTGCCGGAAGCGGAGTTGTTGCTCCAACATACGCACGTTCTTCATTTCATATCCTGCTTTGGCGGCTTCCTGAATGGGACGGGTGTAAATATAATGGATTTCCAGAGGCCGGTGATGATCATAATCCAGTTTCATACTGGGCGAATAGGGTGTCATCGTGCGGGTCATTTCCAGCATTTTATCTGCATAGGATTCGTCAATCGTAAAACGGCCGCCCCCGGACTGATTAGCACCCCGGATCACTTCCAGCATCAGGTCTTTGAGGAGTGCCTCACTGGCGGGATGGTTCATCAACCGGTCGGGTGTGGTATGCAGGACAACCGTTAGTCCGTTATAGGGTACATTCCATACCAGCTTCATCCAGCGGGCCTGTTCCAGATCCAATAATCTGGCATCTACACCGGATGCATTCAGATCGGCAACGACTTCTTCCAGCACAATGACGTCCCGGCAGGAATAGGAACCGATATTCAGTCCTCCGTAATCCAGATGGAAAATCTCTCCCGGGCCTGTTTTTGCCGAACAAATAAAGGCCAGTCCCCCGGCAATCTGCAGATCCGGGAAAACCGTTTGTAAATCCGCTTCCACCCCCAGTCCGTTCTGGATCATCAGGACCAGGGTCCCGGGATGCAGCAACGGAGGCAATAAATCTTTTAACAGTTCATTGGATGTGGATTTGAGGCAAACCAATACAACATCACACGGAGGCATCTCCGCCGTACTGCGGTAGGCGTGGACCTGGGAAAGATGAAAATCACCCTTTACTGAATGAACCTGTAACCCATGTTCTTTTACATAGTCATAATCCGAATATAAAAGAAAGTGCACCTCCCTGCCCGCCCGAGCCAGTTTACCACCATAATATCCACCGATTGCACCGGTTCCTATCACTGCATATCTAAGAGACATTTCTTCTGATTTTATGAATACGGGGACAAATTTACATTTATAATCTACAATGCAGTTTTTTATTATTCTTTTTTATTGGGTCCGTTTTGTAAATTTGAGGTATAGAGTACGCTGAGTACGCTGAATGCGCAGATTTCCGCAGAAAGAAAATGTGGTTTTAAATCCATACGGGACTTAACACTTATCATTTACTAATCCTGATTTACACGGGATGTTTCGCGTGTGGTCCCTCTCTGCCGGCACGGGTTGGGAAATCCGCACCGGCAGGGGTGTACTTTATTTTATTCTTCCTCGTCAAGGTCGATGAAGAAGGCTTCTAAATAACGGGTCAGGTCAATGACCATGCCATCCAGTACGATATCGACGTCTTCTATGGAGCGGTCTGTCTGGATACGGATGATCCGGCGGCCTACCGGTCGTTCATTGGATTCCCCCTGATCATTGAACAGAATATCCTGTGACAACCCATTGTCGAAATAGAGAGTAGCACCTACATTAGGAGGTCCACGGAACGTGGGATAGGAACGTTCCTGGGTATATTCTCCTATGATACCGGGACCTGTGGTCCACTCCGCGATGGTTATTTCTCCCAGTTTCAGTTCCAGCCCTTCAAAGGTGAAACAGTAACAGGTATTGACTGTGGTAGACTGAATCCTGTCTACGGTGGTTTGCAAATACCGGGCCCCTCCTACTGTGTTTATAGAGATAACCGGCGTAGAGGTTCCTACCGGAACAATCAGCATATATTCCGGATTCGACACATTCTGTACCTGGTAAGGAATATAGACCTCATTCCCTATGAGGACCGTCACCTCTCCGATTTCATCCTCATCGACATTTGTTAACCGGAAATCCAGCATACTATGTGCATGCCGTAATACGACGGAAGGGATGTGAGCGGGCGCTACCGCAATGGTAGAATTTCCGTTTTGTTCCAGCACGTCCTGTTCCAGTAAACCGGAACCGTCTGTCGAACTCTGGTCCGTTGTGATCGCTGTCCAACCTACCGGATGTAGGTTCAGGGCTACCCGCTGGGTGGTATAATTGGGGAAATAAATCGCACGGGTTGGTTCCCAGCGGTTCTCATTCTGGTAAGTATCCGTTACTTTTTCAAAAACAGCCTCTCCATCCACATATACTGTATCGCCACTATAAATAGTGACCTCCAGTTCCCAGGTTTCCCGTCCTGCCAGGGTATAAGTGGGATCATACGCTGCTTTATTTACGGCATAATCAGACACGGCACGGGTAGCACGGCTACTTTCCAGTCCATCCAGTTCCAGCGAGACTCCCTCCACAGGTACTCTCTCTTCTCCCGGTTCCGCCGGGTCGCCGGCCGTATCATTGCAGGCAAAGCATCCTACCAGTATACCGGTTGCTATTATCAGCTGACTATATTTCTTCATCGCCTTTCTGTTTATTCATTTGTAAATAACTCAAGCACCTCCCCATCACCATAAGGCAGGCTCTCTATTACTTCTCCGTTCAGGATAAACTGACCGGTAAAGAGGGTACGGGGAATCGGGATATATTTTTCCGCCACTTCCGCGGTCATTTCAAAATCGCTGGTCAGTACATAGGTGGCCGCAGGGAAATCAGGGGTACGCCCATCGGTATAATGGCGGACTACATACGAAGCAGTGACTAACTGGACCGGTGTCCGCAGAATATAGGTTCCGTCTTCTCCTTCATCGGGCAATTCAAACGGAACAGCAATCCCTGTTTCCCGTTCGCCGTCAGGAGTCGAAAAAGTCCCGATAAAGACATAAATATCCATATCATAGCCTTTGGGGGTCAGGGTCACCAGATACCGTTTACCCGCTTCTAACACCATATCAATCTCTGACAGGATAATGGTATAACGGATATCAGAAGAACCGATGAGAGTTCCCAGTAATATCTCTCCGTTTGATTGAAGGACTGTACCATCCTTTAGTAAAAAAGAGGCACGTCCGTCCGCATTGTCACAATAGGCCCAGCAAGCTGTAGGGGTACCTTCAACTTCCAGTTCTAGCAATAGTTCTTTAATAGCCAGGCCACTTGTGTTCTGTCCCGCCAGTTCAAACTCCAGTAAACAATTATTATGTTCAAAATAGAGAGGTACCGGAATATCGGTTGCCATGATACCCGATGCAGTCGCCGAAGCGACCAGCCAATCCGCGCGGCGGTAATCCTGGTACTCCCGCTGGTCCGCCACAAACCCTCCGGTTTCCTCTACATCCACCGGCCAGACGGCTGTTAATTCCTGTACATAGGAATCATCCAGGGGAAAACGGTAAGGAGGATTTCCGGTGAAGATACCATCTCCGCCATATACATAGGTAAATTCTTCTTCTGTTGAATTAGCACCACTTGTCCGGATCGTGACCAGGATCTCGTCGCCCTCTTCAAAAAAGTTATTCGCAGGTCCTTTGGACACCGGTTCCGTCAGGTCACCTATGGACGGAGCAATCCGCAACACCCGTTCCTGAGTGATCTCCGGTACCTCTTCCTGTTGGGAACAGGAAACAAATGCAAGCAGAAAAACGAAAGCAATTGACAATTGACAGTTGACAATTGACAAAGTTCGATTCGCTATTTTTCTTTTATTTTTCATTTTCAATAGATATTTTTTACCTGACAATCGAAGCAATTGTGCATTGTCAATTGTCAACTGTCAATTTTAATCTTATCTCCTCTCCCATTGTAAAACAGGGTATGTGGACGGAGCGGATCCTACACTATACCAATACGTGTTACCGCTATAAGATGTCCAGGCAATCGTATTGATAGGCCAGACTCCTGTATAAGAGACCCAACCGGAAGGCCATGCATCCGGTAACCGGCTTACGCCGGAGTTGGTATCCGGAGCCACTGCATAACAATCCTCTATACCGGCACCTTCAGCAGAGGTATATAAGTCACCCTGATTAGTAAATCCCTGGAAAATATTCTCTTCCACAGTGACAGGATCTCCATTTTCATCCATATCCGGTACTTCCTGAACGGCCTCTATATCCGCTTCTGCTATGGTTGTGTAACTTCTTCCGATAAAGAACTCATTCAATCCGCAGAACCCACCGACTTCCGCCCCGGCATTGGCTGCCGGATTGCCGGCGTTAACGGTCAGGCTTCCGCCCAGTGAATAGGTATCCCAGATCGCTCCTTTAAAGGTGTATGTGTCCAGCCGGTCCCCATTGGCGCCACACACGGTTCCCACCCGCGGATAGGTTCCGGTTACTGTGATTTGGGGATTTTCCACCCGGCAGGCTATCACCTGTGACTGGCTGTTAAACACGCCTGCCAGGATTTCATCTATCAGGGCTTGCCTGACTACTTCCGACAGGTTTTCGGGAAGATTGATCGAGGCAAACAACGCTTCAATTTCTTCTTCACTCAGGATATTATTTACACGGCCGCACAAAGCTCCTACATAGCAGGTATCGGCATTCGTGTTTACTGTGATTACCGGATCAACCAGGTTCACATTCTTAAGGATAGAACTTCCCAGGATCTGCGAAAATAATCCGGCCTCATAATTGGAAGTGGTAACATTCAGGTTCGAGATCAGATGCCCTCCTCCATCATACATAGAATTGATCATAGAGATGGGAGTAAAGCTAACTCCTGTCATATCAATATCACATACCTGATAGCCATTCACATCTGTTCCTCCGAATGCCTGGAGCCTGTTGGCGTCATTGATCAGGTTGGAGGAGGTGGGGATAAAAGATTCCCCTGTGGTAAAGTTATATCCATACCGGTATATCAGTTGTTCCTTCGGATTGACCTGCTCGGTTGCCAACAGGGTAAAATTCCCATTCTCATACAGTACTTCATTCTGTTCGATGACATGGTTCATCTCTTCATCCTGCCAGATGTAGGCGACATACCGGCGGACGTGCATACCGCCCCCGGTGTTTTCCTGTTCCACACGGAAGTCATACCAGGCTGCCCGTTTCCCATCCAGAGTTGTATCTTCATTGTCTACCGGATCGATAGCCGGCAGCACTTTGATATCGGGATTATCATCATTGAAATCATCCGGATTCTCACTTACCAGAATGATTTCCATCCGGAAGGTGTGCTTCGGATAAAGCCACAATTCAATATAATAAGCAGTCGTTGGGTTCACAGATGTTTGTCCCCGGTATGGAATATACGTTTGCTGGCTATAATCGGCCAGGGTAATCGGATAGTTTTCTTCATCTGCCTTTACTTCAAACCAGTTCTCCTGTTCGCTCATACTGGCATTGTACGGATAGAAGGCGACCAGGGTCATGTAATCGTAAATATAGATGTTTTTATTATTGGGGTCTTCTCCTTCCGCTAACACGGGTACCAGTTTTCCATCTTCAATCCGGCATTCCATATTCCGGATATAAGGCATCGAAAGATCTCCCTCGTTATAATCGGTTGTATAATAGACGTACAATCCGATGTTACTCAAACCGCTGGCGGCTTCTTCATTAATCGCTTCCAGATTGGGCAATTCCCCGACACGCGTCCCGTCCCCAAATCCGACATACAGACTCAAAGGAACTCCCTCTTCCGGAAACTGACCCGTATTTTCTACCTGGTCGTCCGTACAGGAAACAACCAGGCAGGAAAAACCAATCAACAACCATGTAAGTAAAAATGTATATCTCTTTTTCATACAAACTAAATATTTACAGTATTGACTAAATTACCTCCTGCAGGAGGGCAGGGAGTGATCAGGGGGTCGTTCTTTTTACCGGTATAGGCCATACACTGCCGGTAGTCATCTGATCCAGCACATAGATATAGTCAGTTCCCCATTCCGTATCTTCCAGGGCCATGTTCAGCAGATTAACAGTCGTTTCCGCACCGGTTTCCCTTTCCATGGCTGAAAGGTCATTCCGCAGTTTCTCCGGACTCAATGCAGACACTTCGTCCAGCCCTATATCAATAAATCCACCTACCGGATACTCCGGACCACCAATCACCTCTGCAGCGGTTCCTACCAGCCAGAAAGAATTCCGGATCACCACTTCCGGTGAAACAACACTTCCGCCCAGGATCCCTCCTAACTGGGTTCCGGTTTTGGTCAGTAATCCTATATTGATACAGGAGACAAAGGTATAGGCATCCGGATCTTCATTATACCCGCAAATACCTCCCAACATGACTCCATTTTCTATATTCCCTGTATTGACACAGGCAATCACACTGGCACCTGCTTCATTGCGTCCACAAATACCTCCTACCGTATCTGTCGCGTTTATAATCCGGGCTTCATTGACACAGGCTACGATGGTTCCGGCATTCACCGCACAGAACGCGCCGGCTGTTCCTTCTCCGGCAGCGTCGATACGACCGGACGAAATAAACAGGTCTCTCAGAATCCCTTCATTCCGTTTTAACAGTCCGGCTCCTGACATCACTAAGTTCTGGATGCGGTAGCCGTTTCCATCAAATACACCCGAGAAGGTTTCCAGTGGTACCAGCGGTTCATCGTCCGTATAGGAAAGCCGGTTTACATCAATGTCATTTGCCTGTTTATAAGAACCTGTCAGATCTTTGGCAATATTGAACACCTGCACAGGTGTAGAAATCAGATACGGATTATCTTCTCCGGGGGGCAGGGCCGGGTTTTCCAGTTTCATTCCACCGGCCGACAAGGCCAGGGTTAATTCCGCCGGTGCGGTTCCTGTGACCGTATAAGCCTCCGGTGCCGCTGCCACCAGCATGCCCAGAGAGGTATATAAGGCAACAGAATCTACCATACCATCAGCAGGCAAGGTGACAAAGTGAATTTCCCCGTCTTCTTCATCCAGGGCACCGACATATTCAAATCCGTCGCTGGTAAACAAAACCACTTTTTGAATGTCATCCGATTCGTCACGGACTTCATAGTCGCCCAGATTCAGATTCAATACATACGGATCGTATCCAATATCTTCGTTTGTCACTTCTGTCGCTACCCAGTTTATTTTACTGATGCGGATAGCCTGCACCTGCAGACGGCGTATCAGGAAAGTGATTTCATAGGCATAGCCAGATAACAGCAAGGCGGAAGCGGATGTTCCATCAACATTTGTAAGCTGTAACACAGCCAGATCCTCTGCTGTCGCCCTATAGTCGTCAATGATCAATTCGGTAAATTCCAGGGTCCGGAGATCCAGGCCATTGGGCACCACGTAGTTAATTCCCTCCTGAATGGTGTAGCTACCGGAAAGGGATTCGGCTACATAGGCGTCGGTTTCGTTAGCCGGGTCCGGAGCCTGCTCACGGATGTTATACAAACCATTCAACCGGATATCAGTTCCCATCTGGAAACGAAGGGACTTTGGAGGTGGGTCCACATACGGGGTCTCCGTACTATCAACCTTAATAATCACATTCAATTGAGTCATCAGGTGACGGAACTGCAGGATCTCTGCCGGAGCTACGGAACTACCGGGTGTACCCTCTCCTTCGGGGGAGATGGTGGCTACCTGGTACCGGTAGCCCTGATTACTAAGGATGGCATCCTGATTGATGGTCCGTCCGGAAGTCAGGTAAACATATTCATTATTCCGTAATGTTCCGGTATAGGCATATAAAGAGATTTCATTTTCTCCCAACGGATAATAAGGAGTACCATCAGTAAAATGAACATTATTCGGGATGGTCTCATACAAGCCGGCCGGAATGGTGATGGGAGTTTCCGTGATATAAGGTTCCGTAGGGTCACCAGCCACAAATGCTGTAAAATGCAGATCCGGATAGACCTCCCCATCCGCACGTGTGACCAGGCCACCTACCCGGATCTCATTCTCCTCACCCACCGGTTGTTCCGCTACATCATCAGAACAGGATAGAAAGCACCCCCCTGCTACCAGTAAAAGTATGGCATATAGTCGTATCATAATTCGTTCCTCCTTATTGAATAGTTACCGTCAGGTCCTGACGTTGATTCCAATCTGTAAGCTGCCCCTGCAAATGGATAGCCGTTTCCGGCTGGTCTACCGGAGTACTGACCACTGTAAAACGCAGGGTTGTATTTTCAGCCCGCCGGAACACCAGATCGTTTGCATCTGTCTCTATATTCACAAAATCACTGACATTATACCAGCCCCTGACAAAAAAGGGTCCGTCTGAAAAACGGACATACACCCGGGTGTATAGTTCATTGCCGGCAAACATCAGGATATCTTTGCTATAAGGTGCCGTATGAAAAGCAGTTGAAGTGGTTACCAGTTCATACCGTACGGTTTCTCCTGCCGGAGGATCAATAGCCAGATCCCCGTTTATCAGGTCCAGTGTGGCGGTCGTACGGGTCGTTTCTACAATCAGGGAATCCAGCCGGATAGCCGGATTCATCGGTGTACCTGCTACCACTTCCAGGGTTACCTGGCTCAACACATGCTGGAATTCTCCCAGATCCACAATGGAATCGGTTTTGGAGTAGGGGCTGGTAGCCGCGACATTGTTGTTGGATGCATACAGCACATCCTGCATGTCTTCCACCAACTGAATATCCAGTGCGGTGAAAGAGGATTCCAGCGTAACAGACGTTCCGTTAGCCCGGGGACTATACCCAAGAAAAACCAGTTCAGATCCATCAAACGGCCAGTATTGGACCGGCGACAAGTGGAAATAAAAAGTGCCGTTTTCCTCCGCATTCGTTACGGCCAATGCATTCTGAATATCGGTATATCCTGTCCAGTCAGGGGTATTTCCGTTATTATATTCAGCAGCCACGACCCCGATCTGCTGACCATTGGGGAAGTCCGAAGCCGCCCGGGTGTCCAGGATGGCTTCCACTCCACTACCACTCAACCGGATCAGACGGGAATCCTCCCCGGCAGATTCCTGCCGGGCAAGTTCCTCATCGTTGCCGCATCCTACAAACAGAAAGGCAGCAAATAATATGGAAATCAAATAGTATATTCTCATTTTACTTAATGATTATATTTCCGGTATCCCCTTCTCCCCATGGTTGAAGAGTGGCCGACAATTGGATCTCGGTTTTGTTCAATGTCACATCAATAATTGTTTCGTTTCCGGCTGTAAAAACCAACGGTGCACTCAGGGTACCCGGGAAAGGTGTATCCGGATATCCTGCCAGGGTGATGGTCAGGATCGTACTGCCTGCTGCTTTTGTTTGCGGCATGACCAACGCACTATAGGTTTTTCCGTCTGTATCCGTTCTGGGTGTTACGTTCTCCGCTCTTGCCGGATTGCTGATAGCACCGGTAGCCAGATTGACGGTACCATCCAGCAGATAGTCGTTTAATACCACAGTAGCTCCTAACAATTCCTCATTATCCTCCTCATCAAACCCGATACCGGGAATCAGATTTACTATGACCTTACTGGTGGCATGCGTAAAATTAAAATTCACATATTGAGGAGCCGCCAGATATAAATGGCTGGTCAACAGGTCATAATTATCATAATAACCGTTGGCCGGCTCATTCTGGTTCGCCGCGATCTGCCAGGGAAATGTTCTTCCGGTCACTGTAGGCTCACCCGTAGGGGAATAGACGGCTGTTACATCCAGCCGCTGGCCTACCTGGTCGTCCCAGTATTTTACAGGTCCGATCCATTCATAGCCGTTACCGGAATCGGTATATACATAATCCCACTGCTCATCAGGGGTACCCAGTTTATAGATATAAATCGTTTTATCTTCAAAAAACTCCTGCGTATCATTCAACGTGTTGTTAATCTGTATAGCATCTGCTGTCAGAGTCACCGTATCGTCTGTCCAGTCTTCCACGACAGCACTGAAAGTAATTTCAGTTTTACTCAGATTCACAATCAGAGTGGTAGACAGGTTGGCTTCAAACTCTACATCATCCGGATAAGTCGCTTCATAAGTACGGGTGGCACTTTGTACAGTAATTACAGTCGTTCCGGCAGGAATAGTTTGTGGCTGTATAAAGGCCATTCCACTGTTATTTTCTGTACCGACATTCTTAGCGATGGTCACATCTCCCCGGGTAGTACCCGGTATAAATACGCCGTTCTCCATTTCACCTCCGGTTTCATAGTCCGGCAGGGTAATGGTCATAGCAGCCAGTTCGTCATCACTAAAGGTTTGATCCGGTGACCGCAGTTGTACCACAACGCGGGCGGTAGCATGCTGCATAGTAAATTCCACCCCATTGCTGGCCGTTTGGGTAACAGGTGTTGCCACTAAGTAGTCATCCAGTTGTGTATCATTGTAAGCAGGTGTCCGCAGAATAGACGCGTAAAACGTTGTCGGACTTTCCAGGCTTTCCCAATAGATCTTCGTGGGTGACCGGAAACTATCTACGGCTGCCGAATAGGTATAGGAGTTGAGAAGTGTACGGGTAGTGGAATTGCCGGTAAAGACATCCAGCACCTCACCGTCCAGCACCCCTTCTCCACCGCTGACAGTCGTACCGATGGTCAGGGCATCCAGTTCAATGGTATCCGTATCCCAGTCTACCACCCTTACACTGACAGTCAGTTCCTCTTTATGGATGGTAAGAATGATCTGGTAAGCCACTCCGGCCTCAAACGTAAAGCCCTCCGGCTCGTCAGCGGTATAGGGACGTCCCGCGATCATCGCCTGTATCAACGGATCCGTACCGGCAATGGTCTGTGGCTGGAACAGGGCGGTACCTGCCGCCGGGTCTGTCCGGTCTACCACAATATCCATCCGGTCCGTACCGGGAATAAAGACACCTTTTTCTTCATACCCTCCGGTCAGATAGTCCGGAAGAGTAAGAGTCGCCTCGTTTAGTTCCTGATCGGTAAAGGTATCCGAAGTCAACGTAACAATGACTTTGGAAGCTGCGTGGCGCAATGTAAAATCGGCTCCGGTATTACGGGCTACCGTCAATTCATCGGCAATCAGGATATCTCCCAACTGTGTGGTATTGAGTGGGCGCGCTGCCAGGATAGAGGCACGGAATACCGCCGGATCCTGTTCAATATCTTCCCAGTAAACGGGAGAATCAGGGACCCAGTTGTTGGCTGACTCATAGGTAAATGTACGCAGAAGGTCAAAATCAGTTGCTTCTTCGTTTTGCAGATATACCTGCATTTCGTCACCGATGGATACCCCTTCACTGTCTCCTGCCGGTGTACTTACCAACACGGATTCGTAACTGATGGGGTCTCTTACGATCCACGGTTCAATGGTTGCGCTGACTTCGATGGGATTCTTTTCAAACACAATCTCAAATGTATATTGTGTACCCTCTTCCAGCACCAGGTCGGCACTCATCTCCGCGATGTAGGTATCTCCGTCCGGAGTTTCAAACTCAAAGATATAGTTTTCACCTGCCGGGCGGGGCATGACGATGGCCTGCCGGTAGTTGGCGGGCTCCCCTTCACGTTGCGGAATCTCTATATCCCCCTCTCCCAGGCTATCATCCAGAAAACGGTCATTGAACAGGTCATAGGTATTTCCTTTCTCCGCGTTCCGGATAGTCAACTGACAGTCGGCCAGGTCTACAAAATCATCATTATCCTGAATACTCAGGTTGAAGATCAGTTTAGACAGCCGGTGATAGAAGTGTAATTCCACCTCCGGATCGGTCTTTGAAAACCCACTCTCATGCTCAGCCGTCATCAGGTCAATATCCTGCAATACTGTCTGATCTATGACAGACCAGGGCAACTCCATAGAAGCAGACAGATCATTCTGGTAAGGATAATACGCTTTCAGACGCATTTCGTCTCCATTCTGGGGAAAATAGAGTGTCTCACTCTCCGTCTCAGGCTCGAAATGTCCCAACGTGCCATTATCATTCGTTATGTAACGAGTATTATAGACTCCGTCAATCATTTCCGTATAAGTGGAATTGTACATCGTCACCCCAATTACATCTCCGGATTCCCAGTCGGCATCTACAGCCCGGGTATTCATTCCGGCATTAATCACTATCGCCGAGTCACTTCCCCGGTTGTTCCCTTTATCCACCTCATCCTCATTACAGGAGGAAAGGAGAAAAAAGAGACAAGTGACGGCTAATAGCTGAAAAACTCTATTTCTCATACTGAACGAAATTTCGTTTAATAAATTCTTTTATCCGTATACCCGGATTCTTATTTAGCGATCAGATAATCGATACCACCAAACAACCAGTTTTCAATGGTAGCGAAGATAATAGTCGGAGTCCGTTGCAAGGTAATATAGAAGGTATACTCATATCCACCTACCAAAGCCAGGTCCGGATCCATAATAGCGGTATATACTGCTCCGTCCGGAGTGGTAAAACGAAACTCCACGTCATCTCCTCCGGCAGCACGCGGTAATACGATAGCTTCCCGTTCATTCCCTGCCTCGTCTGTCCGTAAAGGCACTTCAATATTGGCATTGGGATCGGCAGTACCAAATGTATCATTGAACAGATCATAATCATTTGCCGGACTCATACCGATAATAGTCAAATCACAGTCCGCCAGTGTAACACCTTCCGTATCTTCTTCGGTATCCAACAGGAAAATAAGTTTACACAACCGGTGGTAAAAGTTCAAACGTACCACATCCGCCTGTTTGTTAAAACCGGATACATGCTCAGCTGTCATCAGGTCAATCGCCGGCAGGTTACTCTGGTCAGCGACACTCCAGTGTACCACCTGGTCATCTTCCGTAATATTAGTCACATACGGATAATAGGATTTCAAACGGATTTCACTGTTATCATCCGGGAAATACATAATTTGACCCTCATCTACCGGATTAAAAATTCCCAGGCGGGTATTTGTAATATAGTCTTTATTAAACTGGTCTTCGATGATCGTTTCATACGCAGGATCATACATAGTAACCCCAATTTTATCTCCTCTTTCCCACACGTTATCATACGCTTTGGTTTCCACAACTGTGTGAATAACCACAGACGTTCTGTCCTCCGGATTGATCACATTTTCTTTGTTATCACTGTTACAGGATACCATAGATGCTGCCACAACAACACCGGTAAGCAGGTTACATACTACTTTTTTCATACTTCTTCTAATTTTGGTTTCTATATACGTTAATTACTATATGCTATAATATTTGAGAAATAATCACCCTGCCAGTTCACAATACTGGTTTCTAATTCGCCAATCAGGTTGAGAGTAAATTCCAATACCCAGGGTTCATCTACATTCTGAGTATGAAAACCAAGCATTTTAGAAGTCACCTCTATTTCAATCGTGTTGGAGTTGCCGCTATTATAATAGGGAGTCAACATCAATATCTGTGACGCGCTTCCATCCAGCCCCAACAGGTTCTTCTGGTCACTATACACAATCCGGCTGGTTTCATCCCGTTGCCGGGTCAGATCATACTTTACAGATCCGGTAATATACGCTTTATGCAAAGGTTCATTGTCAACCGGAACAAACCCGTTGTTTATATCACGGGACATCGCGATTCCGGATATTTCACCCGTTACATGAGAAAGGTTCTGAACCACTGTCCCGGATAAAAGAACCCGGATAATCAGCGGACGCATCTGTCTTCTCATGGGGATGGTCACCACCTGGTCTTCATCCGTCATGATGATTTCCTGTGTAACGGATCCTCCGGAAAAATAATCAGGCTGGTAGTACTTACCGGCCGCATCCTTTTTTACAGTTACCGTCCGGCCCTCTACCAGCACTGAGTCCGTGGAGGTATGTCCGGTAAACTCATATTCTTTAGCTTCTATTCTTACTTCCTGTCCATCCGGGCCGATCTGCATACGGATCGTATCCTGGTCCGCACTGGTGATCAGCACATCCACATTCTCATCCGGCTTTATGACAGTACTCCAGTCAAACTGGATAAATATCCGGGGATGGCATTCATCCCAGTCATATTTATCTTTTACACAGGCTCCTACTATAAGT
>JAJQES010000184.1 GCA_021201565.1 Tannerellaceae bacterium | reverse complement strand
CAACTACCGACCCTGTACTACTTGTTGATCTTATGTAATTTCCTCAAAGAACTCTTTTCTTTTTGCAATCATTCTTTTTCTCTATTCCTGATTGCGGGTACAAAAGTACTCCATCCTTTCCTCATCTCCAAATATTCTAACACCTTTTTTCTGTTAAAAAACATATATCAACAAAACTACTATACCTTATTATATGTTATTACTAGCCCTTTTTTTATCCCCCCCAGACACACAACCCATAATACACTCCAAATATAACAAAGAGGCTATGGAAAGATAGAGTACATATCCTACCCACCGCACCCCATTTTTATACCAAAGAGCAACAAACTATCATTCTGATATCTCTCCCCTCGTAAAAGAGGACCTAAAAGGCTTTCTGTCTTTTTGTCAATTAAAAGGGCTCAGAAGGACGTTTTCCGGAACTACGCACAGAGACGTTTCAAATATTCCCTTCTCACACAGGTTAGCTTTTCCAATTTGTCCGGTTTAATAGAAATATAAAAACAGTTTGATAGTGAGGTTTACACTTCGATACTAAAGAGAGCAAAAGGGAAGATAGTGCATACATGGTTTCTGCTTCAAAAAGATAGGTGAAAGAACTCTCTTTAAAAACACCAACCAGATGAAAAAAGAGACTTTTTCGGCCCTTTTTCATGGCTTTTTCCCCTCTTTTTTACCAGGTTATAACCAAATACAAACCACTACGCCCTCTTTTTGCCACCAGTAGGCCTTCTCAGTGGAACTATTACGCCGTCTCTCTGTAACCACAAGGCCTACTCCTACTACTGACAAGGCCGTGTCATGCCAACGACAAGGCCTACTCAAAGAACCTCCTCTCCTACTTCTTACAACTATACAATATGCAGGGTTATCCTATACATACATAAAGCAGCTATTTGACACGCAAACAATAAAACTAATACCAAAATGATAAAGACTAAATGAAAAAAGAGATAGAAAAAGATTACTGAAACTGCTCTTTATAAAGAGAATAATATTTTCCTTTTTTATCCAATAATTCCTGATGAGTTCCTTTTTCAATTACCTGTCCATATTCCAGAACAACAATCTGGTCCGCATTCTGAATAGTTGAGAGACGATGGGCGATCACAAAACTGGTACGTCCTTCCATCAAACGGTCTAATCCTTTCTGAATACGGATCTCACTACGGGTATCAATATTACTGGTGGCTTCATCCAGTAATAGAATAGCCGGATTGGCAATAGCAGCACGCGCAATATTTAATAACTGCCGTTGCCCCTGGCTCAGATTTTCACCATCATTTTCCAGCATCGTGTCATACCCATGCGGCAATCGTTTAATAAATGAATGAGCCGAAGTCAGGCGAGCAGCTGCTTCCACTTCTTCATCCGTGGCTTCTAACCGTCCAAAACGAATATTCTCCCGGACTGTGTCTGTAAAAAGATGGGTATCCTGTAATACGATTGCCATCATTTCCCGCAAACTTTCCCGCCTAATATCAGAGATTGAATGCCCATCAATCGTTATATCCCCGGATTCAATATCATAGAAGCGGGGCAACATATTCAGGATAGTTGTCTTACCTGCTCCTGTTGTTCCGACCAATGCTATTTTTTTTCCGGCAGGAATACACAGGTTTATATCTTTCAGAATCAGTTTACCAGGATCATAGCTGAAATAAACGTCCTTCAAAGCCACTTCCCCTCTGATCTCCTTCATATCGATTGCTCCCGCGCGGTCTGCGGGTTCCGGTTGTTCATCCATGACCTGGAATATCCGTTCCGCACCTGCCAGAGCCGCCTGAATGGTATTATACAAACTGGCCAATTCATTGATGGGACGACCAAACTGTCTTGAATATTGTAGGAAAGTGGCCAGACCACCGATATCAAAGCCCCGGTAAATGGCAAGGAGTGCCCCAACAATAGTAATAAAAACATAGGTTAAGGTATTCAGATTCTGCATGACCGGCATCATCATCCCCGAATAAAACTGAGCTTTCAATGATTTATCCTGTAAGTCCCGGTTCTTTACTCCAAAGGCATCTTCCACCTGACGTTCATGTCCGAAAATCTTAATTACTTTCTGGCCGCTGATTATTTCTTCGATGTAACCGTTGAGATCACCCAGGGAAGCCTGTTGAGCTTTAAAATAACGGCTACTTTTCAACACAATCCGGCGGGCAGTGATAATCATAAGAGGCACAGTAACCAGGGCTACCAGTGTAAGCACCGGACTGATATATAACATCAGAACAAAAATTCCGGTCAATGTCAAAACACTTGTCAACATATCCGACAGCGTATCGGTCAATGCGTCACTAATCCGGTCTATGTCATTGGTAAAGCGGCTCATCAGATCTCCATGCTGATTCTGGTCAAAATATTTTACCGGCAGATATTCCATTTTCTCAAACAATTCTGTCCGCATACGGTGAACCGTCCGTTGTGCAATCCGGTTCAACAACCGGGTACGAACCCACACAGCAGCTACCCCCACCAGATAAACACCACCTAAAATCAACATCATCCGTACAAGCCCCGGCATATCTCCCGGCAGAATATAATCATTGATAATCGGACGCAATAAATAAGAACCTGTCAGATCCGCTGCAATCCCAATGACAATCAGTACAAAAATGAAAACCAGCAACCCTCTGTCACATGCCAGATAAGAGAGCATACGGCTGAGGGTCTTCATCCCTTCTTTCGGTATTTTACTATCTTTTCTTAATCGCAAAGCCATATCAGATAGTCAATTGTTGTGAGTTATAAATTTCGCGATACATTTCCGATGTTTCCATCAGCTCTTTAGGAGTTCCGAAGGCAACCACTTCCCCATCATCCAGGATCAACACCTTGTCGGATGACTGCATCGTGTTGAGACGTTGAGTAACCGTAAGGACAGTAGTCTCCTGTAACAGACGGTTCAGATTGGTACGTATCCGCTGTTCTGTATCCGTATCCACTGCACTGGTACTATCATCCAGAATCAGTACTTTAGGTTTACGCAGTAAAGCCCGGGCAATACAAAGCCGTTGTTTTTGTCCGCCGGAAAGATTAGTTCCCCCTCTTTCCAAAAGAGTCTCATATCCATCCGCAAATCCCATGACAAAATCGTGTGCATCTGCTGCTTTAGCTGCTTCTTCGAGCTCCTCCTGTGTGGCGTCTTCTTTTCCCCATCTAAGATTTTCAGCAATTGTTCCGGAGAAAAGGACATTCTTCTGTAAAACCATTCCGACCCCATGATGAAGAATATCCAGTTGATAATCTTTCACATTTTTCCCATCAATCAGAATCTCTCCCTGGGTCACATCATATAACCGGGGTATTAACTGCACCAGGGTCGTTTTTGCTGATCCGGTCGCCCCAACAACAGCAATACTTTCTCCCGGGCGGATATGAAAATCAATCTGTTTCAATACATCTATATCTCCATCTTCATACCGGAAATTTACCTGCCGGAAGGACACGTCTCCCCGCTGTACCCGGTAATCATGCGCAAGTGCCTCCTGTGTATTTTGCAGAGAAGGTTCTTTATCCAATACTTCCAGAATGCGCCGGGAAGAAGCGGAAGCCCGTGCTGTATTCATAATAATCATCGAAAGCATCATCAATGAAAAAAGAATCTGCGCAAGATAATTTACCACAGAGATCAATTCTCCTACCTGCAAACGGCCATCCATTACACGCACTCCTCCCAGCCATAGCACGGCTAAAATAGAAAAATTCATCACCAGTTGTAAAATGGGAAATGCAGTAATGACAATATTGGATGCCCGGGTTACTATATCCCGCAACTCCCCACTGCGTATGCTGAATTTCCGGCTCTCAAAATCTTCCCGTACAAAGGATTTTACCACACGGATATTGGTCAGGTTCTCACGTACCACTTCATTCAGATTATCCAGTTTATCCTGTACAAGAACAAAATAAGGAAATCCTTTCCGGAGAATAATATAGAGGCAGATTGTCAATACCGGAATGGAGACTGCGAGAATCCATCCCAAATCGCGGTTGATACGGAGGACAAAAAAAAGAGCTACTACCAGCATGAGTGGTGAACGTAATAATAACCGTAAGCCCATCAGAACTACCTGTTGCAGCTTAGTGATATCATTTGTCAGGCGGGTAATCAGTGATGATGTACTGAAACGGTCTATATCGGTAAATGAAAGTTGTTGTATTTTACTGAAAATATCCCGGCGCAGGTCTGTGGCAAACCCTACTGAAGCGTACGATGAAGTATATACATTCATAATACTGACAATCAAACTTACCACGGATGTTAATACCATATAAAGACCGATCCGGGTTACGACCGACAGATTTCCGATCAATACGCCCTCATCTACAATACGAGCCATAAACATAGGTTGTGCTGTTTCACAAACTACCGTAATCAATACAAGCAGCGGACTCAGCCAAAGGCTCACTTTATAATTCCTCAGGATTTGCCAGTATTTTTTCATGTTCCACATTTGTTCTTTTACTTGAACAAATGAAAAGAAAGATAGTTTTAACCGGCGAAGAAATTGAATATAGAAAAACTGATTTGTTTTTGGATATGGGTTCATCCTGTTTACGGATCAGGTTTATTGATAAATTTACTTCGAAAAACCAGTCCTGCTATAACAAGAGAAAAAAGAACTGCACTCATCCCTGCTACGATAAAATGCCCAAAGACAAACACACGGGGAAAAGAAAGCCAGCGGAGAAACAGTAACGTAGCTGCCGAGCCTGCTACAACAAGCCAATATTTCATTACAGGAGATGAATCCTGTATCTTTTGCCGGGGTAAACGTAAAACCAACCAAAGAAGGGTTCCTCCTCCCACTACACCACTTATCTTCTGCGTCAGGGAAGTCCCGGAGAAAGAAAAGATACCTATTCCAATAGTTGATTGTAGAAAAGGGATTTGTTGAGCAAAGTAACCGTTGGGATGCGTAAAAGAATCCCACAACAAATGAGAAACGATCCCTATCAGGAAAGAGCACATCACAACCATCCAATTTACTCTAAAATACCGATTCCATTTCATAAGCTTATAAACAACAAACCGTTCCCGGAGAAAACGGGGTAGATGATCAATCAGGGGGTTACGAACAATCAAATGAAATACAAAAGCGATTAACAAACAGACTGGCAAATCAAACCCTAATATACCTTCCCACGTATGGCTATATTCACTTTTCATACGCATACGCAGAAAATATTCAAAGTCAGGCGCGACACTCCCAACCACCAGCCCGGTAATCGAAACCCACTTACGGGGAATATACAAAAATGGTACTATAATAGACGGATGAGAAAAAGTAAACGGCATTTCCTTTTTTATTTGTATGCGAAAATAGAAAAAAACAGGCACGGAACCGTAATTCCGTGCCAATAAAATAAATTTCAGTATAATATATTCTTTTTTTATTCCTCTACTTTTCCAACATGTTTAAGCACTTTGGCATCCAAATAGAAGATCAGTTCTTCTGCAATATTGGTACAGTGGTCCCCAAAACGTTCCATCTTACGGATGACACCAGCCATATACAAGCCAATTAAAGCACGTGACGGATTCTGTTCGATATATCTGGCAATAATGTTTGTCGCCGCATGATTAAGTTCATCAATTTTATTATCAATCAAAAAGATGCGGGAAGCAATTTCCGAATCTTCCTTATCAAAGGCTTCCTGTGTAAGAGAAATCATTTCCAATAATCCACTCAGCATATCTTCTACTTTGGTCTCTTTTACCAATTCCGGGTCAACGGGTTCACCATCAGGCAGGTTTCCGGCAAAGCGGGCAATACTCTCGGCAAAATCTCCCAACCGCTCCAGGTTTGTATTGATCTTATACATAGCTAACACAAAGCGAAGGTCAATCGCGACCGGTGCATACAGAGCAATCAGATCCTCACAATCACTATCAATCTTTAACTCAAATGCATTTACACGGCGTTCCCGGCTGATTACTTTATAAGCCAGTTCTTTATCTCCGGTCAACATTGCTTCACCCGCATTATATATTTGCTGATGAACCAACGACCACATCTCACTAATGCTTCTTTTTAAGGATGTTAATTCCTGATCTATTACTTTCATAATTTTTTATTTTTTGTAGTTAGTAGCTGGTAGTTAGTAGTTAGTAGATTTTTTTATATAGCAAATATAGAATTTACCTGCTGTATGAGCCGGAGGTGTTCAAACAAATATTCTACTAACTACCAACTACTAACTACTAACTACATTTCCGGTCACACCGGAAAATCATCCAAACCTTCCTGTAATATAATTTTGTGTACTTTCTTTATCCGGATTGGTAAAGATTTTACGGGTATCATCGTATTCTATTAACTCACCGAGATAGAAATAACCGGTCTTGTCACTAACACGGGCCGCCTGCTGCATATTATGCGTAACGATTACGATTGTATAATCTTTTTTCAGTTCATGAATTAAATCTTCAATTTTACCAGTCGAGATCGGGTCGAGTGCCGAAGTCGGTTCATCCATCAACAGGATAGAAGGAGAAATCGCCAATGCACGGGCGATACAAAGACGTTGCTGCTGGCCACCCGAAAGAGCAAAGGCAGATTCTTTCAGTTTATCTTTTACCTCATCCCACAGTACCACCTGTTTCAAGGTCTTTACCACGGTTTCTTCTATATAATTGCTATCATTAATTCCGTTTACCCGCAAGCCATAGGCTACATTTTCATAAATAGTTTTTGGAAACGGATTGGGTTGCTGAAACACCATACCTACATTCTTACGAAGGGTATCTATTTTTTCAGACTTATCATAAATATTCCGTCCGTCAATCGTAATACTTCCTTCAAGACGGGTACCGGGAATAAGGTCATTCATCCGGTTAAAAAGGCGCAGGAAAGTAGATTTCCCACATCCGGAAGGGCCAATAAATGCAACGGATGAATTAGCAGGAATCTCCATATTGATCCCCTTCAGGGCATGAAAACTGCCATAATAGAAATCAACGTTTTTTGAATCAATCTTGATCATATTTAATTTTATTTTTTGTAGTTAGTAGTTGGTAGATAGTAGTTAGCAGATTGATACTAACTACCGGAAATATCAATTCATTTTCACTTTTTTCGCAAAATACCCCCGTAAAGCATTGGCCAGCAAGTTCATCAACAGGACAATTGCGATCAGCACCAAAGCTGTTCCATAAGCCATCCCGCGGGAAGCTTCCACATCTGTCCCACTGGTAGAGATCACATACAAATGATAAGGCAAGGCCATACACTGGTCGAAGATACTTTCCGGTAACTGGGGAAGGAAATAAGCTGCGACTGTAAACAGAATAGGAGCTGTTTCACCCGAAATACGTCCGATAGAAAGAATCAATCCGGTAATAATATTGGGGAATGCCATGGGTAAAATCACCCGGCCAATGGTCTGTAATTTGGTTGCTCCTAAAGCAAGGCTTCCATGACGGAAAGAGTCGTCAATACTTTTCAACGCTTCTTCAGTGGTACGAATCACTAATGGAATAGACAAAAGGGCCAGTGTAAAAGATCCGGCGATAATGGAGTCACCCCATCCGAGATAGTTTACAAAGAGAGCCATCCCGAACAAACCAAAAACAACTGAAGGAACTCCACTCAGGTTGTTGGTCATTACACGGATAAATCGTATGATCTTACCATTTGTGGCATATTCATTCATATAGATACCACTCATCACACCGATAGGGAAACTGATCAAACTACTTCCCAGTACCAGGTAAAGCGTTCCTACAATAGCAGGGAAGATTCCTCCGGAAGTCATACCATCTTCGGGGGCCTTTGTGAGAAAGTCCCAGCTGATCACACTCGCTCCCTGAATAATAATAAAACCCAATATCACAAACAAAATTGCAACAACCAAATAACTAAGAAAGGAAAAGAAGCCAAAAGCGACTTTTTGTGTATTTCGTTTCTTTTTATCTACATTACCTAATTTTTGAACAGGTGTCATTTTTTTACTTTTAGTAGTTAGTAGATAGTAGTTAGTAGATTTTATTATTTCCGGAATTTATTGGTTTGTCTTTAGGAATTTTCCTACTAACTACCAACTACCAGCTACTAACTACCCTCTTATTATATTTTTCTCTTTGAGGATATATATTCAACCGAAATGCTTAATATCAGTGTGATCAGGAAAAGAACAGCACCTAACAGGAATAGAGCCTCATAGTGAGCGCCGCCTGCAGGAGCTTCTCCTAACTCAGCCGCAATCGTTGCCGGAATGGTGCGGACCGGCTCAAAAAAGGAAGTCGGAATCACCGCAGCGTTTCCTGTTACCATCAATACGGCCATGGTTTCCCCTATCGCACGACCAATTCCCAATACTACGGCAGAAGTAATACCGGAAATCGAGTAAGGAATAATCACTTTATAGATGGTTTGCCACTGGGTAGCTCCCAAAGCCAGACTGGCTTCCTTCATCGCACGGGGTGTCGTACGCATCGAGTCTTCAGCTACCGTTATAATAGTAGGAAGCGCCATAATCGCCAATACCAGACTACCGGCAAAAGCAGTTTCTCCTACCGGAAGATGCAGGACCTTCTGGATGAGCGGCACAATGACAACCAACCCAAAAAATCCATATACAACAGAAGGAATCCCGGCTAATAGTTCGATCACCGGCTTCAACAGGTTACGGGTTTTTACATTGGCAATCTCAGCCATATAGATAGCGACAGCCATACCAAACGGTAATGCGATCACAATGGCTCCGATACTTACCAATAATGTTCCCAACAAAAGAGGGACCAATCCGAATATAGGAGATGGGGTGGAAGTCGGATACCATTTGGTTCCGGCAAAAAAGTCACTCAAAGAGATCTTGTCTCCGGAAACAATCCGTCCTTTAAAGTCATCAGCCAGATACTGGTAAGGGAAAAAGGCGACAATTCCGGGTTCTCTCATAACCAGCTCATTGATTTTTTCAGGTACATACTCAAACTGGCTACCCAGTTCGTCTTCACTAAAATAGTTAGTCAGGTCAGATAACCGGAAAAGAACGATCTCTTCATTTCTTCCTCCTACTTCATTCCAATTTGTTATCTCAGAATCAAAGATATCCAATATCTGTTCCGGAGATAACCGCTTCACATCATTTTGTTCGTTTACTGCCAGTACATATCCTTCTTCTACCACGGGACTATTAAACAAACCTCCCGCCTCTTTAAAGAGAAAAAGAATAATCAACAGGATCGTCAGACTCGTTACACTGCCGCTGACCAGTAATCCACCTTCTACGATTTTTTCTAAAAACTTTCTCACACTTGTTTGTTCTAATTATTTCTGACACAAAGGAACATATACCATATTAAGAAGCCGTTAAACACATTTGAAGGAAGTGTTACAAGTATGTTACGAAACTATTACAAGGTACATCCGGGCTTCATACAACCATCTGAAAGTCTGAAAAATACAAAAATGAGTCAGGAAAACAGAAAAGAAGAGAGAAAGGAGTAATCATCAATTGTCAATTTTTCTCTATGTTTGTAGAGTATAATAGAAGAATATAACGGAATATGAACAAGAAAAAAGAAAAGGAAGGCTGGGATTATATAACTGATACATTTGAAAAAATATATCCTAAACAAACTGAACCTCTACACTATGGTTCTCTTATTTCCTGGCAATTAGGAGGAGACGACCCACTGGAAGGAATCAGTGTATATGATGGAGGCGATTTCTGGCATTTTGTTACCTATGGCTTTTCAGAACTATATGAAAAGGAATCGGAAAATAAAGAATACAGTGGATACGGGTTTGAACTCACCGTTAAACTAAAGAAATCGCAGGCTATTAATGAAGAAGAACTGAATTGTATGGCAGGTGTTTTACAGGCACTGGCACGGTATGTATTTGAGAACGGAGTTCCCTTTCTTCCGTATGAATATATCTATACCGGCCAGGAACACGGAATGGACCGACAGGGAAAATCAAAAATCACAGGATTCGGGACTATGCCCGATCCGGCGGGAACCATACAAACTCCCAACGGAAAAATACAGTTTATCCAACTGGTAGGTTTAACAGATAAAGAATTAAAAGCTATTTACAATAAAAAGGTAAGTGTGGAAGAGATTTTGAAAAAACTGAATACTACGCTAACCGATTATGACCGGCAGGATATTATTTAAAAAGCCTGTTGGTTACTAAAAGGACCTACTAAAACCAAATAAAAAAGCCTGCCGTTTTTATAATGGCAGGCTTTTATCATTAAGAAATAGATTCTTCTTATTTATTGAATTTACTCCAATCCACATTCCGCATATCACCACTTTCGGCAAGTTCCCGGTGGAATGCAAAACAGGCGTTCAGGTTCTGGGGAGTATGTCCTTTAATATCCATTTCCAGGTATTCCGTCAACAACGCTTTATACTCAGGATGCACACAGTTTTCGATAATAGCCTGTGCACGCTGGATAGGAGATTTACCACGCAGGTCAGCTACCCCATATTCAGTAATAATAACCTTCACAGAGTGTTCACTGTGGTCCATATGAGAAACCATAGGCACAAACGCACTGATCTTACCACCTTTAGCCGTTGAAGGGGTAGTAAAGATAGACAACATAGCTGACCGGGTAAAGTCACCTGACCCCCCAATCCCATTCATCATCCGGGTTCCCGACACATGAGTAGAATTGATATTTCCGAAAATGTCCGCTTCCAGAGCCGTATTAATAGCTACCAGGCCTAACCGGCGGGCAATTTCCGGATTGTTAGAAATCTCCTGGGGACGAAGTAATAATTTATCCTTAAAGAAATCCAGATTAGAATAGATATCATTGAGGACGTCGTTACTTACAGTCAGTGAACAACCACTGGCAAATTTCACACGTCCCTCTTTCATCAATGCGATCACCGCATCCTGAATCACCTCAGTATATACATTGAATGCCGGAATTCCAGGATTTGCACCCATACAACCCAACACCGCGTTTGCCACATTTCCCACACCACTCTGTAAGGGTACAAACTCTTTCGGCAACCGGCCGGCTGCCATTTCACTTACCAGAAAATTGGCTACATTCTCACCGATAGCCATTGTAACATCATCCAGCGGGGAAAATGCTCCACCTTCGTTCTCTTCTTCAGTCACAACCACCCCTACGATCTTAGCAGGATCCACCTTTACATAAGGTGTCCCAATACGGTCTGAAGGAGTATAAATAGGTATTTCTTTCCGGTAAGGAGGATCCTGTGGCTCATAAATGTCATGCATACCACGGATCTCTTTCGGATGTTTTTTATTTAATTCTACGATGATACGATCGGCCAGACGACAGATGGTAGGAGTAATCCCCACCCCACTGGTTGGAATAATCTCCCCATCCTCAGTTACGTCGGCAGCTTCTACAATAGCGACATCTACTTTACCCAGAAAACCATAGCGGAGACTCTGAGCCAGTTCTGAAAGGTGCAAGTCAAAATAATGAGCTTCACGTGAATTTAATAAGCCACGCAGGTCTTTGCTGGATTGATAAGGAGTACGGAATTTAACAGCATTGGCACGGGCCAGTTCTCCATCCAGTTTGTCACCGGTTGATGCCCCGGTAAACATTCCAATCTGGAAGGGGTTTCCTTTTGCGTGTTCTTCTTTTGCTTTTTTGGCGATGGCAACAGGGACAGCTTTGGGACATCCGGCAGGAGTAAACCCACTGAAACCCACATTGTCATCGTGATGAACAAATGAGGCAGCTTCTTCAGCTGAAATAAATTTTAAAGCCATGATTATATATTATTATAGTAAATACCTAATTGTTTTTCATTCAGGCTGCAAAGGTATTAAAAAAGGAGATAGAATTAATATTTACGGTTTAGTATTTCGGTATAGATAATCGCTTTCCTTAATTCATCCGGGTTATGGAATGACTCATCATCAAACATATAGTTTTCATCCTCCGGTACCTCTTCTAACAGAGATCCCTGTGGAGTTGAAAACTGAAAAGTGGACATATCACCAGACAGCAATGCTGCCTGTTTTTTCTTTTCCTGCACAGTTTGAGTGGTAGAGGTAGCACGATTTTCTTTTTTCTTTCCGGCACGTGAAGGAATAGGTTTCGGAACCGGTACAGAAGCTGGTTCCGGTTGCTGGAGCTCTTCAAATATTTCCCAAAAACTCTTTTCTCCGGAAACCTGTTCCGGATTTTCCCCTGCAGCAGGTTGACGCAACACTTTTTCCGGGCGTTTTTTCTTCTTACCGGAATTAAAAACACCCATAATACCAGCTATTGCTATAACAATTATATAGAGTAAATCTCCCAGGTTATCCATAACTTTAACTATTTTTGCAGTCCAAATATACTAAAAAAGGGAGAATCAGTGAAGTATTATAGGAGAAATAAAAAAATAAGGGCAACTTCACAGCCACCCTTATTCGATTTAACCAAAACCTTAACTATGAAAAAATTTACGTTTTTCAGCACGAAAATAATAGAGAGTTTTAAATTGTGCAAACATTTGAGCCAAAATTTTAAAAATGTTCACGGCTTTATACTTAATTAACATATACAAAAACAATGAACAATCAAAAAGAGAGCACAGACTTAAAATCTGGAGCCGGAAATGATGAAAAAAAGCTGTTCATCGAAACGTATGGATGCCAAATGAATGTAGCGGATACAGAAGTGGTTGCTTCTGTGATGCAAATGGCAGGATACGGTTTGACTGAAAAAATTGAAGAAGCAGACGCAATATTTGTTAACACCTGTTCCGTCCGGGACAATGCTGAACAGAAAATTTACGGTCGTCTTCAATACTTCCAGTCACTGAAACGAAAAAAGAAGAAACTAATCATTGGCGTCTTAGGCTGCATGGCTGAACGGGTAAAGGAAGAATTGATCCGCGTACATAAAGCAGACATGGTAGTGGGACCTGACTCCTATATGGACCTGCCAAACCTGGTAGGGGCTGTTGAACAGGGTGAAAAAGCAATAAATGTGAAGTTATCCACTCAGGAAACTTATAAAGAAGTGATCCCGCTAAAGATAGGAGGAGTACGAATATCCGGATTTATCTCTATTATGCGCGGATGTAACAACTTCTGCACATATTGTATTGTCCCTTACACCCGGGGAAGGGAACGAAGCCGCGACACTGAAAGTATTCTGAAAGAAGTAAGGGATATGAAAGAGAAAGGCTTCCGTGAAGTTACCTTATTAGGACAAAATGTGAATTCTTATAATTTCCAGCAGGAAAATGAAACGGTCAACTTCCCCCGGTTACTTGAAAAAGTAGCGTTGGAAGCGCCCGAAATGCGAATCCGTTTCACCACTTCGCACCCTAAAGATATGAGTGACGAAACATTGTATGTTATGGCCCAATACCCAAACATCTGTAAACACATCCATCTACCCGCCCAGTCAGGGAATTCACGGATTTTACAGATCATGAACCGTAAGTATAACCGGGAATGGTATTTAGACCGGATTGCCGCAATCAAACGAATTTTGCCTGATTGTGCGATTTCAACGGATCTTTTTTGTGGTTTTCATTCTGAAACCGAGGAAGAATATCAGGACACCCTGTCACTGATGCGTGAAGTAAGCTATGAGAGTGCATTCCTATTCAAATACTCCGAACGTCCCGGCACATACGCGTCCAAACATCTGGAGGACAATATACCGGAAGAGGTGAAAGTACGCCGGTTACAAGGATTGATTGACCTGCAGAATCAACTTTCCGAAGAAAGTAACAAACGGGACATAGGCAAAACCTTTGAAGTCCTGATCGAAGGATTTTCCAAACGCTCCCGGGAACAGCTATTCGGACGAACCGGACAAAACAAAGTAGTCATCTTTGATAAACAAAATTACAAAGTAGGCCAACTGGTACAGCTTAAAATAGAGAATGCTTCCTCTGCCACTCTCTTTGGAACACCAGCCGGTGAAAGCGAAAGTAAAAAAGAAGAATAAAAAGCGAAGAAAGGATGTGTTTCTACTAATAAAACAATGGCGTATATAGTATTTCAAAAATCAACACATCCTTTCTTATTCTCTGAAAATTATAATTTTGAATCCTAATCCGTATAAAAATAAGTCCGGCGTCTTACCCGCACAATTCCAAAAAGAGGTGAGCGTTAAAGAATTGTAAATATCATTCTTTTACACAAATTATTCGTTATTTTGCAAAAAATTTGGGTGAACTGTACATTTATCTGAAATTCATATC
>JAJQES010000180.1 GCA_021201565.1 Tannerellaceae bacterium | reverse complement strand
TAATGACTCTCCGGATCTCCTGATCCGGACTCCCCTCGTCGTTGAAAATATATAAATAGGTGTTTATAGATGGATCACAGATCCAAGTACTCCTATAGTCGGGGATCGGGAGATCTCCTCCGTCCAGTCCAAAAAGCTGCCCTCCGTCCAGCTGAGAGAACGCAGATTTTGCCGGACTTGTAAGCTATTTTATTTGTTTCCGGAGAGGTGTGCTACGAGCTTTTCCAGGTAATACCGGTCGGTTTCGTCGAAGGTGTTGAGGGTGTCGCTGTCGATGTCGAGGACACCGGTGACCTGCCCTTCCCGGAGAATGGGTACCACGATTTCGGAACGGGAAGCGGAGCTGCAGGCAATGTGGCCGGGAAATTGGTCCACGTCGGGCACGATCAGGGTTTTTTGTTCTTTCCAGGCAGTCCCGCATACGCCTTTTCCATACCGGATCCGGGTACAGGCGACCGGACCCTGGAAAGGTCCTAACACCAGCACTTCTTCTTTTACCAGATAGAAACCGACCCAAAAGAAGCCAAAGGTCTGCTTCAGGGCAGCGGCGATATTGGCCAGATTGGCTATTGGATCCGGTTCGCCGCAAATAAGTGCCTCTATTTGTGGGAGAAGGGCTTCATATTTCTGTTTTTTATCTCCCGCTATGATCTGTAAATCTTCTGCCATGGTTTAAACTACTTCTTTATCCGGCTTGTTTTTTCTTTATATTCCGGAAGGACAAAAATACTATTTCAGGTGAAATATTGGTACCTTTGCAACCGAATAATCGAAATCTGTTTAAGGAGCAGTATTAAAATATTTATATGACCAACCAGAAATCTCCACTTGTATTAGGAACTGAGAATATAAGAAAACTACTAACTGAATATGCCATCCCGGCCATTATCGCGATGACAGCTTCTTCTTTGTATAATATTGCGGATAGTGTGTTTATCGGACATGGAGTAGGTCCCCTGGCCATTGCGGGGCTGGCTCTTACTTTTCCGCTGATGAATCTGGCGGCCGCGTTTGGTTCGCTGGTCGGGGTAGGGGCTTCGACTGTAGTTGCTGTAAAGCTGGGACAAAAGGATTATGATGGGGCGAATCATGTACTGGGCAATGTGCTTACGCTGAATGTGATTATCGGGGTACTCTTCACGTTTGCCTGTCTGGCTGTACTGGACGATGTCCTTTATTTCTTCGGAGCTAGTCCGGATACGTTGCCGTATGCCCGTGATTATATGAAAATCATTCTATGGGGAAATGTGGTGACTCACATGTACCTGGGGCTGAATGCTATTTTGCGTTCATCCGGTTATCCGCAGATGGCGATGCGGGCTACGTTGGCTTCGGTAGTGATTAATGTGGCCCTTAACCCGGTGTTTATTTTTGTATTGGGCTGGGGCATCAAAGGCGCAGCCTGGGCTACGGTGGTATCGCAGGTGGTCACGCTGGCCTACCAGTTTGTGCATTTCTCCAATCCGAAACAGTTGCTACATTTCCGGAAAGGAATTTACCGCTTGCGTAAGGAGTTGGTAAGAGGAATTATTTCTATTGGCCTTTCTCCGTTCCTGATGAACCTCTGTTCCTGTCTGATCGTTATTCTCATCAATCAGGGATTGGCCCGGTATGGAGGGGATACCGCTATCGGGGCCTATGGAATTGTCAACCGGGTCCTGTTCCTGTTCGTGATGATCATTATGGGATTGAACCAGGGGATGCAACCTATTGCCGGGTATAATTACGGAGCAAAAAAATACGAACGCGTGACAGAGGTGACAAAACTTACCATGTATCTGGGGCTTGGTGTGGCTACGCTTGGATTTCTGATCACTCAGTTAATGCCGGGACTGGTTGTCCGGATGTTTACTACGGATGCTGAACTGATCCGGCAGGCGGTATATGGCCTGCATATTGTGATGGCGGCTTTTCCGGTTGTCGGGTTCCAGATGGTGGCCACTAACTTTTTCCTCTCTATCGGTATGGCCCGGAAAGCCATTTTCCTGTCGCTGACCCGGCAGTTACTCTTCCTGATCCCGCTCCTGGTTGTATTGCCCCGCTTCTGGGGATTGTTTGGAGTATGGGTAAGTCCGCCTATTGCCGATGTGATTGCTGCTGTGGTAACGGGCATCGTGTTGTTTAATCAATTCCGCAAGTTCCGTTCTATGCCTCCGCAGGAAAATCAGGGGGAAATCTGAACATATCCGGAAAAATATATTTATATTAGCGTACAGTGATTTAAAACAGATCGTATGGATAAAAAAATTGTGTTGACCATCGGCCGCCAATTTGGGAGCGGAGGCCGTGAAGTAGGTCAGAAACTGGCAAAGGCATTGGGGTATAACTACTATGATAAGGAGCTGATCGCGGTTGCCGCCAGGGAAAGTGGCCTGTGTCCGGAGGTGTTTGAGAACGCGGATGAAAAGGCGTCCGACGGATTGGCGTATGCCTTTTCCGTGGGCCTTTCCTATATGGGCATGTACACCCCTCAGGTCGATATATTATCTAATGAAGGGTTGTTTAAATTACAAAGTGACGCGATCCGGATGCTGGCTGAGCGTGAGTCATGCGTGATCGTAGGCCGTTGTGCGGATTATATCCTGCGGGACAATCCCAACTGCCTGAGTTTCTTTATCCATAATAATATGGAAATACGGATCCAGCGTGTGTTGGAAATGAAAGAGATGTCAATAGAAGAGGCCCGGGAAAGAATTACCAAAACCGATAAATCCCGCGCCTCTTATTACAACTATTTTACAAACAAAGCCTGGGGACATGCTGCTTCCTACCATCTGTCTGTGGATGCTTCGGTATTGGGCATTGACGGCACGGTCGACTTTATAAAGGACTTTGTAGAGCGGAAATATTACAGATAACGTTTTCGCCGTTCCAGGGTTTCATTCAGTTTCCGGATTTCTTCCCGGAGAATGTGTTCTGCTTTCCGGATTTCTTCTTTACGCAGGTTCAGGTTTGTGCGTATGCGCTTTTCAATCGTCTCCAGATTAAATAATTTTACTCCTTTCATTTGCGCTGTGGCCGGATCAATATCACGGGGAAAGGCCAGGTCTATAAGCAGGACCGGACGGCCAGGGTCCAGATCGTCCGGCCGGATGATCGTATGGGGGGCTGATGTCGCACTGATCACTACACCGGATATGCTTAACATTTCCTTTTTCTTTTCCAATGGATAGAGATGGCATCCGTGGCGCCGGGCCACCGGCCGGGCTTTTTCCAGACTGCGGTTGGCCAGGAAGAGAGTCTGCGCCCCTTTGTTTTTGAGAAACAGAAGAATATCGTCGGTTAGTTTGTTTACCCCGATCACTGTGATGATACTATGAGCCAGGTCTATTTGTTCCTGTTGCAGGATCTCGATAGTTGCAAGGCTGTGTGAGACGGCTCCCTGTGCAATGGCGGTTTCGGTGCGTACCCGTTTCCCGGCGGTGATAGCAGCCAGAAACAGTTTATGTATCTCCGCAGAAAGTGTATATTTTTCTCTTGCGGCCTGGTAGGCCTCTTTTACCTGTCCAAGAATAGCCTGTTCCCCTGTTAATCCTGATTCCAGTCCGGCAGCTACCCGGAACAGGTGGTAAGAAACTTCTTCCGGTATATCTCCTGTTCCTTCATACCATTCTATCCGGTTGCAGGTTTGCAGGAAGACGTGGGGAACTGCCGGGTCTTTTGGAAGAATCCGGAAAGCGTTTTCTCTTTCTGCCAGCGTGTGGGTGTCCCGGTTAATCGACTGATAATGTACCATTTTCAATAAGTGTTTGTATCCGGTTCCGGATAGCGATGCTACGCTTTACCTCTCTGGCATCGGTCGCTACGGATATGGTCAGGTTGCCCAACCGGTAAATAGCCGGCGAGGTAAAGTCGCATAATTCCGGAGAATCACACACACTGGCCAGCATTCCTCTTTGAGAAGCTTCTTCTTTAATCTCCCGGTTTAAAACAGGATCATCCGTACAGATATAGAGAAGGTCAAACCCATCCAGATCAGCAGGTTCATACCTTTTCCGGATATACCGGAAAGGAAGTGTGGAAAACTGTTCCTCAAACCGGGGTGATAAGAGAGTGATGTGTTCCGTAAAACGGTAAAGGAGAGAGGCTTTATGATAAGCCACTTTTCCCCCACCAATCAATAGGATATGCCGTTGCCGGATATTCAGGTTGATGGGTAGGAAGGTTATATTCTCTGTGCCATCCCCCCGGCTCCCGGAAGGTGGAGACGGGTTTGTTTTCTTTGTATTGTCTTGTTTCATTCTTGCCTTCTGATAAAAGTGCCCCTTTAGGGGACGGAGGAGATCACTTCCTGATTAACACCTTCCAATAATCCTGTTCCTGTGTAGTGCTGATGATCTCATGTCCTTCGTTCCGGACAGAGCCGGGTACATTTTCGATAGGTGCGCCATCATCAATCCATATTTCCAGTAAATTTCCCTGAGGGATGGTCGCGAGTGCCAGTTTTGTTTTTACAAAATTCATCGGACAACCTACTCCGCGAAAATCCTTTACCAGCAGACCTTCCTGATTCTCCCCTTTAGAAGGCGGGGGGGTAAACACTAAACTATCATCCATGGTCTTATACAAAGCAATGACATCCTCTGCCAGGGAAAAAATCTCCTCCTGCCGGGGAGACAATGTTTCCCGGTCTTTCCCGGTCCTGATCAGGGGGATATAGGTCCGGTGAATCAGCCCCTCTTCAATAAAATGATGCAGGAACAGGTCAAAAGTCTCTTCGGTGGTCCGTGGTTCAGCCCCTTTGGTGATGAGTAGCATCCGGGCAGCGGAGTAAAGAATATCAGCCAGGAGCAATTCCTGTTTACGTGAGTCGGTGGTCTCCGTGAGTGCTTTCCGGCTCTTTTCAATGATCTGCCGGTCCAGGTCAATCATATCAAACAACCCGGCGGAACACTCCGCTTTCCCCCGGTCAGTGACTGAAAAGATCTCTTCTGCCCCCCAGTCAAAATAATAATTTTTATCTTCTGTAAAGGAGGGAACAGGCTGGAAAGAATCCAGGATTTCTTTGATTTTTCCTTTCCCTTCCTGTTGAATAAACCCTTTAAATGAAGAATATTTGTCCTTGCCGGCAAGGTAGTTACGGAACAATTGTTCGCAGAAATGGGGAAGGTCCCGGGCGGCAATTGTCCCTAAGGATACTCCCAGTTCCTGTTCTCCGTTTATTTGTCCGTAGACAGTATAGGCAGGATACATCCGCTCATTACGGGCAACCCGTCCGGAGAAGCCCAGACCGGCCCATATCTGTTGGGCGCAGGAGTTGCTGCAACCGGAGATATTGATCCGGATATCCCGGAACTCATCCAATGGAAGGGCGGACCGGAGGAGTTGCTGCCGGATGGCTTTGGCTGCCCCTTTGGAGAAGCAGATCCCCAGCCGGCAGGTATCCGCTCCTGTACATGAAATGATATTATTGATAAGTAAAGGCTGGTCTGTATCAAACTCCAGTGTACGGAGAAGGAGCCAGACATCCGGTAACCATTCTTCCGGAATATTCCGTAGCTGGAGGTGTTGCCGGGTAGTAAACCGGAATACATCGTTTCCGAACCGGGCCCCGAACCGGGCCAGTTCAAGGAAAATGTCCGGAGACGCGTTCCCATGCAGGAAAGGGATAAGTACGGCGTACAGGCCTTCCTGTTTCTGGGCAGTTACGTATCGTTCTTTCCAGCGTGAAAACGCCTCCGGATTGTCCGGATGCACCGGTAAATGATCCGGACGGGTAAGACCGGATGGATAGATGGAAGGGGTATAGTTTAATAAAGGATCTTTTTTGGCTGCTTCATAATAAGGCCGGAACCGTTTCAGGGTTTCCTCTTCTCCGGCCTGGTAGAATATATGGCGGATACGTGCCTTGTGACGGTTTTTGCGGTTTCCGTTCTCCGAGAAGAAACGTTTGACGGACACGGCTACCCGGTATAAATCCTGTTCCGGAATAAAGTCAAATAACAACCATCCTTTGGTAGGTTTAGAGGCTACTGACCCTCCTATATATACTTTGAATCCCCGTACCCCTTCTACGATCCTGGGAATAAATCCCAGATCATTGACCAGGGCATAGCCGGGTCTTTCTTCAGAGAGAGCAAACGCTATTTTCAGTTTGCGGGGCAGGGTAAAAGAATCATTCTGCGCAATCAGGAATGTAGTCAGGTCTGCCGCATAGGGAGTGGGATCGAACGTCTCTTCCGCAGTGATCCCGGCCTCAATATCTACCAGGATGTTGCGGATCGTGTTACCACCTCCTCCTTTGGTTCCTAATCCTGCGGCCTGTAAAGGGAGTAACGTGGGTTTTATCTGATCCGGACGAATGTAATGTAACTGGATTTCCTGCCGGGTGGTAATATGTAAAAACGGAATCTTTTCTTTCCGGGCTGTTTCAGCCAGCGCGAGCAATTGCCCGGGGGAGATATAGCCTCCTGTACACCGGACCCGCAGCATGTAAGTCCCGTTTTTACGTTGTTCATATATACCCATGGGAACCCGTACCGCTTTAAAGCGGGCCTCCTCCAATTCGCCCCGTTGGTATTGTCGGACCTGGGAGTCGATGTAATTGATATCTTCTGTCAGATTATCCGGTAGTTTATACATATTTATTTATTCAGTTGGTTATTTTTTATCCGGTATGCAAAAATACTTTTCCGGGATTCCCTGTGGAATCCCCTGCCCAGGTTATTTATATACCACATTGTTGGTAGATAAAATAACTGCCTTGTGGGATTACACAGGGGCTGAAACTACCCTACTTTTACCACCGGAAAACAACGAACATATTATACCTATTTTATATGGCACAAATAGCACGAAGAATAACAGACCTGATAGGGAATACTCCTTTGCTGGAACTTTCCGGCATTCAGCAGAGCCATCAGTTATACGCTACTATCCTCGGGAAACTGGAATATTTTAATCCGTTACGAAGCGTGAAAGACCGGATTGGGTATGCTATGCTTGTCCAGGCAGAAAAAGAAGGGTTACTGACACAGGACACTATTATTATAGAACCAACCAGTGGAAATACCGGGATTGCGCTGGCCTATGTGGCGGCGAGCCGTGGGTATAAATTAATTCTTGTCATGCCGGAAACCATGAGCGTGGAAAGAAGAACCTTGCTGAAAGCACTGGGAGCCCGGATTGTCCTGACCCCTGGGCATGAAGGAATGGAGGGCGCTATCCGTAAAGCTGAAGAGTTGAAAGCGGACATTCGTAATGCGTTTATTCCTCAACAGTTTTTGAATAAGGCTAATCCGGCTATTCACCGGACTACAACAGCTGAAGAGATCTGGCAGGATACCGGGGGGCACGTAGATATTTTTATTGCCGGAGTCGGAACCGGGGGAACCATTACCGGAGTCGGAGAGGTATTGAAGAAACGCAATCCACAACTGAAAGTCGTTGCAGTAGAACCGGCCGGCTCTCCTGTATTGTCCGGCGGGGAACCGGGTCCTCATAAGATACAGGGGATCGGTGCCGGGTTTGTGCCGGAGGTACTGAATGAATTTATATTCGATGAAATAATAAAGGTAAAAAATGAAGAGGCTTTGGAGACTACCCGTAAACTGGGGATAGAAGAGGGATTAATTGTGGGTATCTCTTCCGGAGCGGCTGTCTGTGCAGCTATCCAGGTCGCTAAACGGGCAGAGAATGAAGGCAAAAAGATTGTGGTTATCCTTCCGGATACGGGAGAGAGGTATTTGTCAATCACCCCTTCTATTCCCTAAATCTCCCATTTTTAAACTTCTCGTTAGAGGTGGGAAGGATTTGAATAGAAGGAGATGGAATCATAGAACAGATGAATGGAAACAAAAAAAGCTTTAAAGTCCTCTTTGCAGGGGACGGAGGAGGTCAATTATCTTATGGCAACAATAACAGTAAATGGAAAGAATCAGGAGGTGAAACTGCCTCTTTCAGTGCTGGAACTAATCCGGCAAAATAATGTAAAACAGCCCGAAATGGTGTCTGTGCAGGTCAATGACTCTTTTGTGAACCGGGAGGATTTCCCGGTCCGCCAGGTGAAGGAGGGAGACCAAATTGAGTTTCTCTATTTTATGGGAGGAGGATCTGTTCGATGATTGATTTTACAGAAGAGCAGATTGAACGGTATAGCCGCCATATCCTTTTACAGGATGTAGGGGTGGAAGGCCAGGAGAAGATTCTGAATGCAAAAGTCCTGGTGATCGGTGCCGGTGGGCTGGGTGCTCCGGTCGCACTTTATCTGGCGGCGGCCGGAGTGGGTACCCTGGGAATTGTCGACGGAGATGTGGTGGACTTGTCTAATCTGCAACGCCAGATCATCCATTTTACTGCCGATGTGGGCAGGCCTAAAGTGGATTCGGCCCGTGAAAAGATCCGGCAGATTAATCCGGATGTACAGGTCGTCACTTATCCGGAGTTTTTTACTGCCTCGAATGCCGCGGAAATAGTCCGGAAGTATGATTTTATCATAGATGGGACTGATAATTTTCCGGTGAAGTTCCTGATCAATGATGCCTGTGTGCTGGAGGGAAAGCCTTTTTCCCATGGTGGGATCCTACGGTTTGAAGGACAGACCCTGACCTATGTGCCGGGTGCAGCCTGTTACCGGTGTCTGTTTCAGGCTCCCCCGCCCCCCAACGCAGTCCCCACCTGTTCGCAGGCAGGTGTATTAGGGGCTATTGCCGGTATGCTGGGAACTATCCAGGCAGCGGAAACCCTGAAATATATTACGGGGGTGGGTGATTTACTGACTAACCGCTTACTGACATTTAATGCGAAAGCCATGACCTTCCGTGAAGTGAAGACTCCGCAGAATAAATGTTGCCCGGTATGCGGAAACCATCCGGTTGTAACGGAATTAGTAGATTATGAGCAGGCGGTCTGTGATCTGGCAAACCGGGTATGAGGTTCTGGAAGTTAAACAGATAGATGGTGTTGTTCATCAGATAACTATTGTAAAAGAATGAAAATAAAAAGAGACATTGTTGATCAGATTATCGCACAGGCAAAAGCGGAGTTGCCCGCTGAAGCCTGCGGCTATCTTCTGGGAAAAAAGGGAATTATTACCTATAATTATCCAATGACCAATATTGACCATAGCCCGGAGCATTTCTCTTTTAGTCCGGAGGAACAATTTGCTGCGGTCCGGTATGCCCGCCAGGAGAACCTGGATATACTGGCGAACTGGCATAGCCATCCGGTTTCACCTGCCCGGCCGTCGCGGGAAGATATCCGGCTGGCGTATGATCCGGAGATACTTTATCTGATTCTTTCGCTGGAAACGGCAGAACCGGTATTAAATGCTTTTCATATACAGGAAAGCGAAGTAACGAAAATTGAATTAGAGATCTTATGAGTGCTTTTATTGATACGTTGCGGAAAAATGTGGAATTGCTCTCCCGGCCATTGACAGCTGAGTTTGAGTATATTCCCCGGCAGGAACAGGGTTTGCCCAATGTCGAACAGTTGAAAGAGGTGATGGGATTGATAAAAACCATTGTTTTCCCCGGTTTTTACGGTGTAGCCGGAAAGAATCATAAAACACATGAATATTATACCGGGGTACATCTGGAGAAATTATATTCTTTACTCGATGAGCAGATCTGCCACGGATTACGTTTTTTTAGCGGACAAACTTCTGAAACCACTCTTTCTTCGTCGGAACTGGCACTGACCTTTATTGACCGGTTACCGGAGATTAAACGGTTGTTGTGTACAGATGTGAAAGCTGTGTTTGACGGTGATCCCGCAGCGACCAGTTATGGAGAAGTGATTTTTTGTTATCCGGCTATTCTGGCTATGACTCATTACCGGGTGGCGCATGCACTGTTACAACTCAAAGTGCCTGTTATTCCCCGGATCATTTCGGAACTGGCCCATTCACAGACCGGGATTGATATTCATCCGGGAGCAGTCATTGGTGAGTATTTTAGTATTGACCACGGAACAGGGGTGGTAATAGGAGAGACCTGTGAAATCGGTCACCATGTACGGCTTTACCAGGGAGTTACGTTAGGGGCCAAAAGTTTTACGTTAGATGAACGGGGCAATCCGTTGAATATTCCCCGGCATCCGATTCTGGAAGATCACGTAATTGTTTATTCCAACTCTACCATATTGGGCCGGATCACCATTGGGCATGATTCCATTATCGGGGGGAATATCTGGCAGACCAACAGTGTACCTCCCTTTTCCCGTATCCTTCAGCGTAAGGCTGTTGCTACCTCGTTTATGGATGGGTCGGGCATTTAAAAAGACAGATTATTTTCCGGAAGAGGATTTTTTACCGAGTTTCATATTGAGAACCTCTACCAGCAGCGAGAAAGCGATGGCAAAGTAGATGTAGCCTTTGGGGATCTCTTCCACCTCTTTTCCCCAGAAAGACACCTTACCCAGATGCACGGCTTCTAAGATCAACATGACGGCGATGAGCATCAGGAAGGAGAGGGCCAGCATCTGGATGGTAGGGTGGTTGTTCACAAAGTTACTGATCGGAGTCGCGAACCGCATCATCATCACCACGGAAAGTATAATGGCAGTCACCATGATGGCCATGGCACCCGCATAGCCGTACTCCCTGAAACTTACCATTCCGACGGCAGTTAATACACTATCGAATGAGAAAACAATGTCCAGTGCTACAATCAGGGCGATCACTCCCCAGAAGGAATGGCTGCCTGAAGCGCGGTTTTTCTCTTTCCCGGTTCCTTCCAGTTTGGCATGTATTTCGGTCACACTTTTATAAAGCAGGAAGATTCCTCCTGCCAGAATGATCAGGCTTTGTCCGGTCACACTTCCTTCTACCCATGACGTATGAAAAGAAACCAGTGGCCGGGTGAGCCGCATGAGGAGTGAAATCCCAAATAACAGGCCAATCCGCGCCAGCATAGCCAGTAACAATCCGACCGTCCGGGCATGGGGTTGTTGGGCCGGTGGCAGTTTGGAGGTACTGATAGACAGGAATACGATGTTATCGATTCCCAGGACGATTTCCAGAAATGTCAGCGTCAGGAGAGCCAGCCAGGCGGAAGGCGACAGGAAAGTCTGGATTATTTCCATGATTCGATCTGATCGCACAGATTATTTTTTATATCCTTGTTGACCAGATACCAGGTGTTCCGGTATTTGATCTTATCCCGTGTACGCCAGACCAGCAACCAGTCGTTCTCTTCCTGTGGCTGGTCCTTATAGGCCAGTATCAGGGCATAATCCTGGGCGATCATAGTCAACATGATCCCGCTGTCATTCCACTCCGTGTCGTAAACAGCACTTTCCAATAGACGGTTGATGTCCGGCCAGGCGCTTTCCGGGACAGTGGCCTGCCGTGTTTCGTCTGCCGTATAGATCACACGGATAGAGTCCAGCCGGGCAGTATCCAGGGTAAGTAAACCGGAAATGACCGGCTCATTGTCCGGTTCCTGTTCCTGAACGACCTCCCCCGGAGCGGTCCGGTTAAAATGACAGGAAATGACTCCTGTCAGGATCAATACAATCACAAAGGGCAGTTGTTTCCACCGGTTCTTCTTCAAATGATTCATACTCTTTACGATAATGTTTTTATACCATTAATAACAGCCGGCATGCTGTTTTGTTTGTGCCCGAAAGATAGAGATATTTCCGGTTAATTGTCTAATTTCGCATATATGAAACGAGGACACGCAGATCTACCCCTTCATTATGGAACGGTTCCGCCCTGGCTGGCTCAGCGGATGAGCCTGTTGGGAGGTGCGATTGTGGAAGCCATTGTGATGGAATATGGCCGCCCGGCTCTCCTGCAACGCCTGAGTGACCCGTTCTGGTTTCAGTCATTGGGATGTGTGCTGGGTATGGACTGGCATTCGTCCGGCATCACCACATCGGTCATGAATGCCCTGAAGAAAGCCATCAATAAACGGTCGGCAGAGTTAGGCGTCTATGTTTGCGGAGGCCGTGGGAAATCCTCCCGCCAGACTCCGGCGGAATTATTGGAAATCGCTATGCGGACCGGATTGAATGGGGATGAACTGGTGCATCATAGCCGGTTATCCGCCAAAGTGGATAATACAGCCATACAGGATGGGTATCAGTTGTATCTTCATTCTTTTGTGGTAACCATCGAAGGAGAGTGGACCGTGATCCAGCAGGGAATGAATCCCGCTAACCGGATGGCCCGGCGTTATCACTGGTTGTCGTCTGCCCTGCGTTCCTTTCTGGAGGAGCCTCATACTTCGGTCTGCGGACAAAACCAGGGGCTGATCCTGAACCTGACCGACCGGGAAGCGAAGCCTGCCAAAGAGGGGATTCTGCAATTGACGCAGGAGGACCCTGGTAAACTGATGCGTGATGTGAAGCTGATCCTGCCCGGCCATCATGAAGTGCGGGAGAAAGATGTCAATCTCAAACGCCTGGGGGCTGCGCTGGCACTGGCACATGAAACGAATATTTCCGATATGGAGTCTCTGTTGTTGCTGGAAGGAGTGGGGCCGCGCACCATTCAATCGCTGACACTGGTGAGTGAAGTGATTCACGGGACCCCGTCCCGGTTTACAGATCCGGCCCGTTTTTCGTTTGCCCACGGAGGCAAAGACGGGCACCCGTTTCCGGTTCCTATCAAAGTGTATGATGAAACGATAGAGGTGATGGATAAAGCGATCCATCAGGCCCGGCTGGGTGAAAAGGATAAATCGGAAGCACTCCGGAACCTCTCCCGCATCTCGATGGAGATGGAACGGGGGTATTCGCCCCGGCCCTTTTTTGATGAATGGGTCCGGAAGGAACGGGATGAATCCTGGAAACATGGTGGCAAAACGGTATTCGGGGATGCCGTTAAACCAAAAGAGAAAGGCCCTCAACAATTAAACCTGTGGGAGGAAGATCCCAGGACAGATTTCGACCGTTAATTAATCATCTATATAAAAGTAGCAGGAACGGTTGAAAAAGGGTACACTCTATTAGGGAAAAGGGTGCACTGTCTTATAAAAAAGGGTGCACCCTTTTCCCTGGATGGAGGGGATTTGTAATCCCCGACTAAGCGAGTATTTTTGGACGGAGGGGATCTCCCGATCCCCGACAATATGAGTATTTGGATCTGTGATCCAATTATAAACACCCATTTATATATTTTTCAATGGTAAGAGCCCGGATCAGGAGATCCGGAGATTCATTAACCGGGGATCTGGAGATCCCCTCCATCCAGCATGTGACTAATTCCCGGTGAAGCATAGCGGGTTGGACAGAGGGGATTTGTCATCTACTTATCTATATCTTTTCTTTCTCTGAAGTTTTACCGCTAAAGTTTCTTATTTTTGTTGTGTAGATTCATAAATATCCGGGCATGGCAAAGATTTTATTGGTGGAAGATGAGGTAAATATTGCCTCGTTTATTGAAAGGGGATTGCAGGAGTTTGATCATCAGGTGACTGTGGCCTATGATGGGACGGCGGGATGGGAAATTGTCCGGCAGGAGCTGTTTGACCTGCTGGTGCTGGATGTGATTATGCCCGGAATGACAGGGCTTCAATTGTGCCGGCAGTACCGGGACCTGTATGGGTATGCTTCGCCGGTGCTGATGCTGACGGCATTGGGTACCACTGAGGATATTGTGGCCGGACTGGATGCCGGTGCGGACGATTATCTGGTAAAGCCGTTTAGCTTTCAGGAGTTGCAGGCACGTATCCATGCTTTGTTGCGCCGGGCAAAAAGGAGACCGGAAGAACCTGTATTGCAGTGCGGAGAGCTGATGCTTGAACCGGCTAACCACCGGGCGGTCCGTGCGGGAAAACCGATTGATCTGACTGTCCGCGAATACCGCCTGTTGGAGTATCTGGTAAAGAACCAGGGGAATGCCCTGAGCCGGGCCGCTCTGTTAAGAGAGGTCTGGGAAAAGGAAGCCGACGGGGACCGGAATACAAATGTAGTAGATGTGTATGTCAATTACCTGCGGTCAAAGATTGATAAAGGGTTCGACCGGAAAATGATCCGGACAGTGACCGGAATAGGATATAGGGTTGAAGGATGAATACCGGAGAGAAAATAGCCCGTTTTTATACTGCCATGACTGTAGGAGTGGTGGGGGTGGTCATGCTGGTCTTTTATCTGCTTGTTTCCGGCTATATCAACCGGGTTTCGTATGCCCGTCTGTCGGGGGCTGCCGGGTCTGTGTTAGCACAGGATCTGCCGGAGGCCGGGCCGGATATGGATGTCCGGGTCTACCCACTGCCTGGGGTTCAGGAAGAGGTTCAGTTGTTTCTCATGGAGACACTCTCTGACAG
>JAJQES010000026.1 GCA_021201565.1 Tannerellaceae bacterium | reverse complement strand
ACAAAAACGATAACGATATTTTCTCCGCGATTGGCAGCGTGAATAGTTTCCGCTGTTCCAATGGCAGCCAGGTCTCCGTCTCCCTGATAGGTGAAGATCATTTTATCCGGATTCAGCCGTTTTAAGGCGGTTGCAACTGCCGGAGCCCTACCGTGGGCAGCTTCGATCCAGTCGATATCCAGGTAATTGTAAGCAAATACGGCACAGCCTACAGGAGAAACTCCGATTGTTCTTTCCTCCATGCCCATCTCTTCAATCACTTCGGCAATCAGTTTATGGATGACACCATGACTACATCCGGGGCAATAATGCATCGGATTTTCGTTCATTAACCCGGGTTTTTCATATACCAGGTTTTCAGGCTTTATCATTTCGTTTGTTTCCATACTCTTTCAATTCATAATTGTCCATGGTAAATAGACAATTATCCTTTTATTTTTTGACAAATCTCAGCAAGTATTGCACCAGTCTGATGACAACAGCGATACCGGCAATCACCAAAAAATATTGCCGGTTATTGGTGATGAAGACCACTAAGACTGCAACAGCTGCCAGTATCATAAAAAGCAGCGTCATTAATTCGTCCAGTTTACTTCCGCGCATATTCTTCCTTATTTATACTAATTTTTCTTTCAGGGCTTTCAACACTTCATCGGGAGTAAATACAATTCCTCCCAGACGTCCGAAATGTTCTACTGCTGTTTTTCCGTTCACCGCTAAACGTACATCTTCTACCATTTGACCGGCATTTAACTCTACGGATAGCATACCTTTTACCTTTTCACCATACGAAGCAATTACCTGTGATGGGAAAGGCCATAAAGTAATGGGACGTAATAAGCCGATCTTTATCCCTTCCGCCCGTCCGGTCTCTACCACCTTCTGGCAGATACGTGCAGCGGATCCGAATGCGACCAGAAGATAGTCAGCATCTTCACACTGATACTCTTCGTAACGGACTTCGTTTTCTTCAATTCGTTTATATTTTTCCTGGAAACGAATGTTGTTTTCCTCCATTTTGGCCGGATCCAGTTCCAGCGAAGTAATAATATTCGGCTTCCGGTTTTTAGTCTTTCCCTGGGTAGCCCACGGAGATTCTGCCCGGATCTCCTCTTCTGACTTGCGGCGCTGGTAAGGAGGTAAAACCACTTTCTCCATCATCTGTCCAATGATCCCGTCAGCCAATATCATAGAGGGATTGGAATATTTAAAAGCCAGGTCAAAACCTAATCCTACAAAATCGGCCATCTCCTGCACAGAAGAAGGGGCAAGTGTGATCAGGCGGTAGTCGCCATGACCGCCTCCCTTGACTGTCTGGAAATAGTCAGCCTGGCTGGGTTGGATAGTTCCCAGGCCGGGACCTCCACGCATAATATTTACAATCAGGCAGGGTAGATCTGCTCCGGCGATATACGAGATTCCTTCCTGTTTCAGGCTGATACCCGGACTGGAAGAGGAGGTCAATACTCGTTTGCCGCTCCCGGCTCCGCCATATACCATATTGATAGCAGCCACTTCACTTTCCGCCTGTAATACCACCATGCCGGTCGTTTCCCAGGGCTTTTCAGCCATTAGGGTTTCCAGAATTTCAGATTGAGGAGTAATAGGATAGCCAAAATAGCCATCTGCCCCGTAACGAATAGCGGCATGAGCGATTGCCTCATTGCCCTTCATCAGTTTGATATCTTCCTTCATAGTGAAAATGCTACTTAGATTTTTACTTTATAAATAGTAAGACAGCCGTCAGGACAGACTAATCCACAATTGGCGCAACCAATACAAAGGTCAGGAGCTTTCATATACACATAATGGTATCCTTTATTATTTACTTCTCGTGGATGTAGTTCCAATACGTCTGAGGGGCAGGCTACTACACAAAGGTCACATCCCTTGCACCGTTCTGTATTCACAACTACAGTCCCTTTTATTTTCGCCATATCATATTTGTTTTAACGTATAAACCTGCGCTGTTATTATTCAGGTTGATTGTCCAAAGGTAATAATTCTTTTGTATATAAAAAGAAAAAAACTTTTACAGGTTTGGGTCAGTTTTGCGAATAAGTTGTAGGTGAGTCATTTGATTCAATACCGGCCCCTTATCTTCAGGAAAATTCCTGTTCATATTGTTATATAGCAAGTAAATAGAGTGATAGTCAAAAATACATTATGAATATACCCGCAATCACTACGTGTACAGATACAGGGCCGGTTGAATCAAAAAAAGAATATCAGATTATTCCTCTTTTATTTTTTTGGTTCTCATAATTCTTCCTATTACGGATAGGGCAACAACCGCTCCGCATACACCCATTAACGTGTATTTATAAGCCATATTTGTGAAATCAGTTGTCCCAACCAATACAAGGATGATGAAAGAAATCATCATCAGGGCGTCCATCAGGTCTTTATTTATTTTCATTTTATACTGTATTTTAGGAAAGGTTTATTCTTTTGTTGTTTTTTCTTCTTCTTTCTCAACCGGATTACTTAATGATTTCATAATTCCGAATAAACCGATCGCTAAGGTTACCATTACAATTACCAGTTTCAGGTAATCGTTGGTGATAACAGAACTACAGGCCAGAACAATACCTGCTACAGTAAGTAATATGAATATATATATGTTGAAATTTTTTTTATTTGAAGACATCTCTTTTAAATTGAATAGTTATACAATAATTTATATGGTATATGGTTATAAGCCATATACACAACTCACTTTTCCGGAATGCATATACTACCTTCCGGAAAGACTATAAATGATAAAAAACAGGATAACTATTCGTTAAATAAGAATTTTCCGCAGAGCATAAATATGATATCCTCTACGGCAGAGAAGAGAATATAAATGAATGGTTAGACGATGAGAATGTATGTGTGATATTTTACAAAGTTTCTGCTCTCCTTTTAAACGTGAATCCCGTAAAAGTTTAGTTATATGTTTAATGACCCGGGAATTAATGGTTTGCCGGAACTGTTGGATATTTCTGCGTGGAGTCAGAAAATGGCTGGTCTTTAGATCTTTGCTTAGGATTTCCAGGCATTCCTCCATATCAGAAGAACTTTCTCGTATCAGTCCGGTGGAAGGTAATTCCGCAGGATCTTCCGTAACAGGCTTAGCCGGCATTTCAAATAATGCCAGACCTGTGAACAAAAGAATGAGTAGGATGAGGTTCTTCATATCGCAAAGTTAAGGTTTTTGTTTTACTTTTGTATGTAGAAAAGATAAATAATAAGAATGAGCAAAGAAAAATCACTTTACCGGGCCTGGATAGAGGCTGCCCGCCCAAAAACATTGCCTGCATCCGTCAGTCCGGTGATCGTGGGGTGTGCATTGGCCTATAAAGAAGGGGTCTTTCAGTGGCAACCCGCTATCCTATGTCTCCTGGTAGCGTTGTTTGCCCAGATTGCCAGTAATTTTGCAAATGATTATTTTGATTTCAGGAAAGGCGCTGATACGGAAGAACGGTTAGGTCCCGAACGGGCAGTCGCATCCGGATGGATCACTCCGGGGAGTATGCTGAAAGGTACGTTCATTTCGTTAGGGCTGGCCTGTCTCTGCGGACTGGGGTTAGTCTGGTTGTCGGGATGGGAGTTACTGCTGGTGGGCGTGGCTATTGCGGTTGCGGTTCTGGCCTATTCCGCAGGTCCTTATCCATTGGCCTATATCGGACTCGGAGATGTGTGTGTATTATTGTTTTATGGAATCATCCCGGTTTGTTTTACCTATTATGTACAGGCGCATTCATTTAGTACACTTACTTTTTTATTATCACTGGCAACCGGATTTCTTTCAATCAATATTCTTGTGGTAAATAATTACCGGGATTATATCCAGGATGCCCGGGCCGGAAAACGGACAACAATTGTATTGTTTGGGCGGACATTCGGACGGTATTTTTATTTATTAAATGGGGCACTCGCCTTTCTTTTTACCTCTCCGCTTTTGCATACGGATTCCTACTGGAAAATTCTGCTGTTTATTTTGTATATAGTTCTCTTTATTCTTACCTGGTGCCAGTTAGTCAAACGGGAAGGCAAAAGCCTGAATAAAACATTGGGAGATACGGCCAGGAATGTGTTTATTTATGCCGTATTATTGGTGGTTCTTTTGCTGTAAATAACTCCTCTTATCCGGTTAAATGAATCGTCTTTTTTTATAAAAAAAGTCCAGAATCTCACGACCCCGGACTTACCATTTTAACCAAAACCTAACTATGAAAAAATGTATAGGACTTATCTAAGCCCTTACGTTATGATGCAAAGATAAAATATTTTATTTAATATGACCCAATATTTTACCGGGAATTTTTACAAAAAAAAGATATTTATAAAAATAAAAAAGAATTCAATACTGAGAAACAGCCACTTCCATTTTTCTAAAAAGAATCTTCTTTCTTTGTATATCTTTATGAAGCCATTGTTTGTTATATTTCATACAAGTTAAAACCTATCCAACATGAAAAGAAACATATTTAAACTTTCCACCCGTCAATTGATAGACATTGCGGAACTATTGCATAAAAGAGTCGGGGAGGGACTGGCAGAAGAAGACCAGGAAGTGCAGTGCATACCTACGTATGTGTATCCGAAGACGGACCGGATAAATGGGAGAGCTCTTGTACTGGATTTAGGAGGGACAAATTACAGAGTGGGAACTGTCGGATTTGTGGATGGAAAATCGGTTCTTCATCCGGAGAATGGCTGGAAGATGGATCTTTCCCGTATGAAAACACCTGGTTTTACCCGGGAACAACTTTTCCGGCAACAGGCTGATCCTATCAATGAAATAAAGCGGGAACAAGAAATGCCGATCGGCTATTGTTTTTCGTATCCGGCAGAATCTTTACCGGATGGTGACGCACGGCTTTTGCGCTGGACCAAAGGAGTGGATATTCCGGAAATGGTCGGACAACCCATCGGACATCCTCTGCTGCAATATTTCAACACACTGACAGAACCGAAATTTACGGGTATCAAGGTAATCAACGATACGGTAGCCAGTTTATTTGCCGGTTTGTCTCACGCCGGGTATGATGCCTATATTGGTTTGATTGTGGGAACCGGCACCAACATGGCCACTTTCATTCACTCTTCGCAGATCGGAAAACTAAAAGGAAAAGAGTTACCGGATACGCTTATTCCGGTTAATCTGGAATCCGGGAATTTTTATCCTCCTTATCTGACCGCGGTGGATGATACGGTAGATGCCTGTTCGGATAACCGGGGAAAACAGCGGTTTGAAAAAGCTGTCTCCGGCATGTATCAGGGAGAGATCCTGCAAACAGTTTTCCCGTTTGATGAATTCGAGGAACAATTTGATGCCCGCAAACTGACGACCCTGATGGGATACCCGGATATCCATAAAAAGAAATATGTCAGAGTCGCCCGGTGGATTTATAAACGTTCGGCTAAATTGGTAGCCGCTTCCCTGGCCGGATTGATCCTGGTCCTTTTAGAACAGAATGAGCATTTACACCGGATTTGCCTCGTGGCAGAAGGGAGTCTCTTTTGGAGCGAAGACCGGCATGGTAAAAATTATAAAGAGATTGTCATGCAGGAATTACATCATTTGTTGAAAGAGTTGGGACACCCCCGGATACATATTTATGTAGAACAAATGGAAAATGCCAACCTGATCGGAACCGCTATCGCGGCCCTTTCGTAACTATTTCTCCATATTCATTACAATCTCTTCCAGATCCTCCCGGAAGGTGGTATATTCTTCCGGGGTCAATGCCCGTCCATGACTTAAGACAATGAGTTCATGGGGAGGATATTCCCTGTGGTAGGGAGGATGAAAATGGGCATACTCGTTTTTATGGAAACCGTTTCTATCATAAAAGACTAACCGTTTACAGGCAATATCCGTTGTTAGCGGGTCAATTTCCAGCAGGACTGTTTTTGAATGCGCTCCTGTAAAATCTTCTAACAAACGACTTCCTATCTGCCGGCCTCTGCAATCCGGATTGACAGCCAGGTGCTCTATATAAATATAGGAAGGAAACTCCCAGTAAGAAATAAAAGACAGGACCTGTTCATTCTGTACAGTGATCTCCAAAAAATAATGAGGATCATTGAAGGCTTTCTGTTGCTGTTCCTCTGTCCGTTGCTCATGCAGTGGAAAGGAACCGGTATATATTTCACGGAATGGTTCATACCATTTATCCCCGCAAGACTGAATTTTTCTTTTTTCCATAGATCTGTATATCTAAAAATAATAACTGCCAAAGTTACAAATTTCTATAAAAACTCCGCATGCATGCAGGGACGTAAGCTGTTTTTTTGCCGGGTTAGGGATTTTTTAGTATATTTGTTAACTATCTGCTATGTGTGAAACAGATAACAAACGCGTACAAAATTAAAAAAAGGTTGTTTTTATGGTAAAAAGAAGTCTGTTGGATCTTACTAATTCTCAGTTGTTAATACAATATAAAAATCGCTTTCCGGCGTTATTTGAATTAGCAATACAAAGTATGGATATAGAAACATTTAAAGATAATTTGCGTTCGTATGTCCATTCTTTTCATCTATCCGGAAGCGGCGGAACAGAGAAAGAGGCGGTCATTGAACGGATTTTGCGGTTTATTGAGTATGATCATACAGAAGTGGATGAATTATCCACCGGCGAACGCTCTTCTCTTTTTACAATCACCTGGTTGTGGCTTTTCCTGCGGAGTGAGCTGAAAGAGCCGGTCTCTCCCGATTTGTTTCTGGATCTGTACCATCAGTTTGAATTACTGGAACAGGAGGAGCCGGTTATACCTGACCGCGGATGGTTGAAGAAGCAGATGCAGCGTTGGCCGGCAGGATTGGACCCGGAAGTGCAGGAGATCCGGCAAAAGAATAAACACCGCATTATAGAAGGACTTATCCGCAAAATAGAGAAACGGCATGCCCCTTCCTCCAAATACCAGTTTGCTCCCGGCATGACCCGGGAAGAAAAATACAATCAGGTAGAAGAATGGTGGAAAAGTGCCCGCTTTCACCTGGCAATGGCTATTAAAAGTCCCACCGAATTAAATGCCTTTTTGGGAAATACTTTACCGGAAGAGACGATGAATACGTTGTTGCGCGGCCGGAAAAAGCAAATGCCTTTTTTTGTGACTCCTTACTATTTGTCCCTGTTGAATCCGTATGAAGAAGGATACGATGACCGCACGATCCGGAGTTATATTCTCTATTCCGAAGAGTTGGTCGATACATACGGCCAGATAAAAGCCTGGGAAAAAGAAGACGAAGTAGAACCGGGTAAACCCAATGCGGCCGGTTGGTTTCTGCCGGAGGGACATAATATCCACAGGCGGTATCCGGAAGTGGCCATCCTGATTCCTGATTCTATGGGGCGTGCCTGCGGAGGATTGTGTGCTTCCTGCCAGCGTATGTATGATTTTCAGAGCCGCCGGTTGAATTTTGACCTGGAAGCCCTCAAACCTAAAGATACGTGGGATCTGCGGTTGCGGCGGTTGATGTCTTATTTTGAACATGATTCCCGGTTACGGGATATTTTGATTACCGGTGGAGATGCATTGATGAGCCAGAATGCGACGCTGCGTAAGATCCTGGATGCGGTTTACCGGATGGCTATCCGGAAGAAAAAAGCGAATGAAGGAAGGGCCGACGGAGAGAAGTACACAGAAATACAACGGGTACGATTGGGCTCCCGTTTATTGGCTTATCTCCCTCAGCGGATTACTCCCGAACTCGTTGAGATCCTGCGGGATTTTAAACAGAAAGGAGTTTCGGTAGGAATAAAACAATTTTATATTCAGACCCATTTTCAGTCTCCTTTGGAACTGACCCCGGAAGCGTTCAGTGCCATTCGGGCTATTCAGGAGGCCGGGTGGACTATTACCAATCAACTGGTTTTCACTGTTACGGCTTCCCGGCGGGGGCATACGGCTAAACTACGGCAGGCGTTGAATTCGGCCGGAGTGGTATGTTATTATACCTTCTCCGTAAAAGGCTATCAGGAAAATTATGCCATGTATGCGCCTAACAGCCGTTCCCTGCAGGAAAGCCGGGAGGAGAAAGTGTTTGGCTATATGCCGATGGCAAAACGGGAAGAATTGCATCAATTGATCCGTACTAAGCAGCCACTATGGAACTATTTGCCCCGCTTCCTGAAAGAAAACAAATTGCTTTTTGCCGGCACGGACCGGAATGTATTGAATCTGCCGGCTATTGGTAAAAGTATGACATTTGTAACAGTGGGCATTACCGCCGATGGGAAGCGGGTGTCAAAGTTTGACCATGACGGCAGCCGTGCCCATAGTCCCATCATTGACCGGATGGGAGAAGTGTATATTGTTGAAAATAAATCGGTCGCGGCTTATCTCCGGCAATTGAGGGAGATGGGGGAATCCATAAAAGAGTATGCCTCTATCTGGGGATATTGTGAAGGACAAACCGAACCCCGTTTCAGTATCTATAAGTATCCCCCGTTTGATTTTCGCCCTACGGAGGAGATGACGAACTATTTGACAATGGACAGTTGACAATGGACAATTTTCATTGTCAACTGTTTTTTGTCAATTGTCAATTATTTAAAATGTTGTAATTTTACGGGGTCAAAAGATTATTAACTACTGATTGGTCCTGGGTATTGACATCCATTGTCAATTGTCCATTGTCAATTAGCAATTGCTTACAGAAGTGTTTGAGAACGAAAGAGAGACGCGGAATGCACATATTCTGCATGTGGCCCGGCAAATGATGACGGCAGCCCGTACGGCCCCTAAAGGGAAAGGTTTGGATATTATTGAGATTGGTATGCTGACCGGAGAGGATATTCCCCGTTTGTCTTCCTATATGTTTGAACTGGCGGAGGAGACCGGCCTGAAGTTTATTCTGCGGGATGCAGAGAATATTCTTCAGGCAGGAGCAATTATCCTGGTCGGGACTGCTCAGCAGGTGCAGCACCTGAATTGTGGGCATTGCGGATATCCGCTCTGTACAGCTAAGCCAGGACCGGTTCCCTGCGCAATCAATACGGTAGATGTGGGAATTGCTGTCGGGTCAGCTTGTGCGACTGCGGCAGACCTGCGTGTAGATACCCGGGTGATGTTTAGCGCCGGATGGGCGGCACAACGGTTAAAATATCTGGGAGAGGCTTCCTGTGTCATGGCCATTCCGGTCAGTGCTTCCAGTAAAAACCCGTTTTTTGATCGCAAACCGAAAGAAAAACAGCCCTCATAAGAATTTTAACATTCCTTCTTTTATATATTTCCGAACTGAAAGGGTCAAATTCTGTTTATAGAGATATGTGAAGAAGAATCATAAGGAATAAATAAATAGATAAACTGTCTATTTTTTATAACTTTGCGATTTAATTTTGACTTTATAAATATAAAGTATATATGACTGCAAGGGTTAAGAGAAGTATTATAATATCTTTTTGGACAATATATTTCCTGATTATTTTAGGACTTTTTATCCTGTTTACAGGAATTGCGCATGGGTGGATCGGGTATATGCCCTCCTGGGAACAACTGGAAAATCCGATTGATAAATATGCCTCCCAGGTGATCTCGGTAGATGGGAAAACGCTGGGAAGTTACGCGCATAGTGATGACAACCGTATTTATGTCAATTACAATGACCTTTCCCCGGATCTGGTGAAAGCGTTGATTGCAACGGAAGATGTCCGGTTTGCCAAACACAGTGGGATCGATGCCCAGGGAGTGTTTCGTGCGGTTATCAAAACCGGATTGCTGCGGAGTTCGTCCGGTGGAGGCGGGAGTACGATTACCCAACAGTTGGCTAAATTGTTGTTCTCGCCCAGTGCCGATAGCCGGATGGAACGTCTTTTCCAGAAACCGATTGAATGGGTGATCGCGGTTCAGCTGGAACGCTATTATACCAAGGAAGAGATCATCAATATGTATCTGAACAAATTTGACTTCCTTTATAATGCGGTCGGTATTCAATCAGCCTCCAGGGTCTATTTTGAGGCCACTCCCAAAACATTGCGGCCGGAAGAGGCTGCTACCCTGATCGGAATGTGTAAGAACCCTTCCTATTTTAATCCCGTACGTTACAATGAAAGAAGCCGTGGCCGCCGGAACCAGGTATTTGAACAAATGGAAAAAGCCGGGTTTCTGACGCCTGCGCAGACTGATTCCCTGAGTGGACTGCCGTTGAAACTACGCTTTAAACGTATAGACCATAAAGAAGGTCCGGCCCCTTATTTCCGGGAATATCTGCGTATGATTATGACAGCTTCTGAGCCCGACCGGAGCAAATACAGTGTGTGGTACCAGGATAAATTTGTGGAAGATTCTGTTTCCTGGGCGACTAATCCGTTGTATGGCTGGTGTGCCAAAAATACAAAAGCAGACGGTGAGAAATATAATATTTATACCGATGGCCTGAAAATCTATACGACGATCGATTCCCGTATGCAGCAGTATGCGGAAGAAGCTGTCCGTGAACATGTAGGCGGTTATCTGCAGCCTGCTTTCTTTAAAGAAAAAGAAGGCAGAAGCTATGCGCCGTTCTCCCGTAACCTGTCACAGGCACAGGTGGACACGATTCTGGTTCGTTCCATGCGCCAGACAGACCGTTACCGTGGTTTGAAACGGAAAGGGGTTAGTGAAAGCGATATTCTGGCAGAATTTAATACGCCTGTGGATATGAGCGTATTTAGCTGGCATGGCCAGATTGACACCATTATGTCTCCGATGGATTCCATCCGTTACCATAAAAGTTTCCTTCGTACCGCCTTTATGTCTATGGACCCCCGGAACGGGCATGTAAAAGCTTATGTAGGAGGTATTGATTATAATGATTTCCAGTATGATATGGTGAACGGAGGGCGCCGGCAGATTGGTTCTACCATGAAACCTTTCCTTTATTCGTTAGCCATGATCGAAGGGTTTACCCCGTGTGACGGAACCTTGCACGTACAACAATACCTGCGGGATGAAAACGGTAAACAGTGGGTTCCCCGTAACTCTACCCGTGCCCGTGAAGGAGAATGGGTAACCATTCAATGGGGATTACAGAACTCTTCTAACTGGGTAACTGCTTATCTGATGAGTAGACTCTCTCCGTACACATTGACACGTTTGTTGCGTTCCTATGGTCTGAAAGGACACATTGATCCGGTGATCTCTATGGCACTGGGAACTCCCGACGTTTCTGTCGGAGAAATGGTCAGTGGTTACTCTGTATTCGCCAATAAAGGAATCCGGGTAGAACCCTTGTATGTCACCCGCATTGAAGATCCGTATGGGAACACCATTGCCACCTTTAATCCGCAAATGAGTGAAGTATTGCCGGAAGATGCCGCCTTTAAGATGTTATATATGTTACGTTCCGTAATAGACGGGGGGACAGGTAGCCGTATCCGCAGGATCTATCAGCTTACCGCTCCTATGGGAGGAAAGACCGGTACGACGCAGAACAACTCTGACGGATGGTTTATGGGATTCACACCCAGTCTGGTCGGTGGTGTCTGGGTTGGTGGTGAAGAACGTTCGATCCACTTTGACCGGATGGCAGTAGGACAGGGAGCCTCTATGGCCTTACCTATCTATGGAATATATATGCAAAAAGTATATGCCGATGAATCCCTGGGCTATTCACAGAGTGAAGACTTCGAGGTGCCTGAACAATATGCAAATCCCTGCCAGACAGCATCCACAGTGAGTGAGCCGGGTAGTGTACCGGATACCGGAGGAATAGATAAAATGTACGAGTAAAGATTCAATAAAAAGAGTCTGTTCCAACAAGATACTTAGGCACGGATTACACAAGTTAGTTTTAACTCAGTGTAATCCGTGCCTTATTTATAGGATTGGGGGACCACTGTATCGTCCTACAAAAGTTATCTCATTCAGAAAAACCACACATTTGTTCCCTGCGAAGGCGATAACCGACAGTATTGCCCAATGCCGTCAACTTAAGAATAAATAGTCTGTTGGTTGAAGGGGATTTGTAATCCCCGCCTGTTGAGTATAAGGATCTGTGATCCGCTTTACTAACACATACGTCCCGGTTTATTCGGTATTTATTTATTTTTAGAATCACAGATTCTAATACCCGTTAGCCGGGGATTGCAAATGGAACATCCCGGTTTATCGGGGTCCCCTCTGACCAACTGGTATTTTTGAAATAACCGGTGAATCGGATCACAGATCCTGATACTCGTGCAGTCGGGGATCCGGAGATCCCCTCCGGCCAAGATTGCAAATGGAACATCCCGGTTTATCGGGGGTAAATTCTCCGTTTTAAGTCCCGGAGGGACGTTCTATGTTAGCCCAGGGCGTTGCCCAGTGATGTTCAGAAGATATTAAAGTTGAGTTATTTGTTCGAGAAAAATATGTTTGAAAATCCAGTTGCAAAAAAAATGGCAGTTACAAACAGTGGAACTAATAAATTGTTGATAAATATGGGTTTTTGATTTCTTTAAAAAAAGAAGATAGGTTTATTTTTGTCATCGATGAAAAAGAGTGGCCATTTATATAATCATAAAATCTCATTAGGGGAGATTCTAGGGTATATACCAGATGAAGAACTTTGCCTGTTATCTGATCAGACCCATGTGGATTACTGTTCAAAAGTATTATCCGGAAAACTAATGTTCTATCTTCTCATCTATGGGTTACTTAGAGTCCCCCGTTTAAGTCAACGTGGTCTGAGCGAAGCCTTTGGCTCACCATTTTTTCGTTCTATCTTTCATTATAAAGGTAAGGGCACGATCTCTCACAGTGCTATATCTCAGCGTCTTGGGGTGATAAATGTGGACTTTTTTGAAAGAGCTTATAGTAGTATTTATACCTATTTTTCGTCTTTATATACAAAAAAAGAGGTAGCCAATCTCTACCTTGAGCGTGTGGACAGTACTTTGGTCAGGGATGTCTCCAACCGTCTGAAAGAAGGACTTAGCTCAGGTAATGCGGCTGCAAAACGAAAACTACTCAAATTTACAATTAATTTTGACGGTATGTTCGGTTCTTTGGCACGTGTACACAAAGAAAACACCTATCTCTCTGAAAGCGTAGCTTTACCAGAGAATATACTCTCTCACATAAAAAAACATCCGGATCATGCCCGGGTTTACATTATTGACAGGGGACAGAGTTCGGCCGAGGCATTTAAAGAAATGAAAAACCAAAAGGGTTTACTCTTTGTGGGTCGTCTGCAGGATAACCGTAAATTAAAAGTTATAGAAGAAAGCTCTGTACAGGGCGTTTGTTTTGAAAGTGGCAGGTTACTCTTTGACCAGGACGTAAAACTATATAAGAAAGTAAAAGAGGTAGGAAAGAATGGTAAAGAAGTAAATAGACAACAAGTGGTAGAGGAACTCTTCCGGGTGATTCGTTTTTTACCACAAGGAGCTGAAAAACCCATTACACTTATTACAAACTGTTTTGATATGAGTGCAAATGAGATTGCCTTGATCTATAAACGCAGATGGGATATAGAGGTATTCTTTCGTTTTTTAAAGCAAGAGTTAAACTTCTCCCACTTCCTTTCTTTAAATGAAAATGGCATCCAGGTGGTTTTATATATGACATTAATTACAGCGATGCTAGTAATGATTTATAAACGGGAAAACCTGCTGGGCTATAGGAGTGCCATAAGAAGAATGGGAATAGAACTCGAACACCTGGTATTAGCCATTATGGTGATACAAAGTGGAGGGGATTTAAAGAAAACGGATTTACATTATCCCTAGAAAAAAGCCTCTGGCATAGCCCAAAGAAAAAAAACGTCTTTCTCTTTAGGCCAATAACAGCAACATGCCCATCTTCTGAACATCACTGGGCAACACCCTGGGTTTGAATACATTATTTTTATTAAGTCCTGTAAGGACGGCATAAATTACAATCTATTAATCTGTCGCTATTTTATTATGCCGTGCTTTGGCTAAGGCCGATCTACGATTCAGCACTCCTTTTCTCTTATCATCTATTACCCAGGGTGTTGCCCTGGGCTAACATAGAACGTCCCTCCGGGACTTCATACAAATCATAAAAGAGAACTTAACAGCCCGGGAGCATCGCCCGGGGGAATGGATGCAGCAGTATTTGCCGACTGTAAGTCCGGTTCAAACGACCCGTGTGTAAGCGGACATCTCCCTATCCATATAAGGAGAACCTTTGTGTGAATGTTGAACCTCTCTATTGTAAAGGTTCATAGAGTTACAGGAAACATCTTCAGTTCACCCGGGTGGGGCACCTGTTCCATCCGGGTGGGTCAGGTCCTTCACCCGGGTGGAACAGGTGGCTCACCCGGGTGAACAGGAAGGAGATCACATAATCCGGGAACATGTAGCAGGATAGTCTGTAACATTCCACACAAGGTTCTTGTATGTTTTAGGCAGAGGATGGTAAACCCTACTTTATTACCAGGCCAAAGTCCGGTAGGACAGCCATTCCATGATCAAATACTTCCGATTGAACTCGTTCAAATGTTTTATCATCTTTGTTCTTGGTAAAGAAGAATAGCTGGATGGGGAGTCCCCGGTCTGTACTATCCAGTTCACCGATTTTTAGGCCCATATCCGGATTGATGTCTTCTCTTTTAGAAATATATTGTTCCATATAGCTCCTGAACAGGTCCGTATTAGTCGGTTGATCTCCGGCATGGGTTGCCAGGGTAGCGATATCCGGGTATTTGGTTTGTAAAGGGGTAAGGAGTTCCGGAGTAAGAAATTTAACAGAGGCTTTGTCTACGAAGATCGATTTTTTAGCCAACCGGCCGTTGGATTCGAGCATTTCCCGCCAGTTTTTGAATGTATTGGTCACTAAGAGAGTCGGTGGAACGGTGGAAATAGAGTTATCAAAGTTTTTGATCTTTACTGTGATCAGGGTAATTTCCTGTACAATTCCGTCTGTTTGATTATCATTTAACGTAATCCAGTCCCCTGTTCGTACCATATCGTTCATGGAGAGTTGGACACCGGCAATAAAACCTGTGATCACATCTTTAAAAACCAGGGAAAGGATAGCGGCCGAGGCCCCTAACCCGGCAAAAAGGGTGGTGGGTGAGCGGTTGATTAGGACGCTTATGATAACGATGAACCCAATAAAAAAGAGGGCGACCTGAACTACCTGTACAAATCCTCTCATGGGACGGTGGTTATTTCCTTTTCGTTTGCTGTAATTATCGAACAGAACTAAGACCAGTCCGTTAAGTGCCATGATGAAACAAAAGATAATATAAATGACACATATTTTACGTATGAGTGCGCTCAGGTGTCTTCCTTCTTCAAACAGAAATGGTAAGGCGATGTAAATGATAATGGGGGCGAGCATATTGATGAGGTACCGGATTACATTTCTTTGCACCAGCAGATCATCAAAACGGTAGGTTGTGTGGCTGGTGACCCGTTTTGCCATAGTTAAAAAGACGGTTTTTCCTAGGTAGTTAATGAAAAACGCCACCAGAATGATGCCAATCACAATGATCACAATGTCCAGGCTGTCCGCAAGTTTGGAGGATAAACCCAGTTTAACCAGCAAGTCGCTTAAATCTTTATCAATATTCATAGAGATATTCATTTATTTTTTAGTAACAAATGCGTTTTTCTTTTGGTTTAACCGTATTCTTTTCCGGCGAACCTTTTGTCTTGTTGCGGATGTTTTGCTTTCTTTGTACTAAAACCTGAACGATAGAATATGAAGAAGATCATTAATCCCTGGGAAGGTTTGGACGGCTATATGTGCTTTGCCTGTTCTCCTGCAAATCCATCCGGTTTGCACATGGAGTTTTATGAAGATGGAGAGGATATTGTTGCTATCTGGAAACCGAAAGCTATTTACCAGGGATGGCTACATACCTTGCATGGTGGCATTCAAAGTACGCTCATGGATGAGCTGGGCGGCTGGATTGTCGTTCGTAAACTTCAGACTACGGGAGTCACTTCCCGGCTGGAAGCTAAATTTATGAAAAGTATCTCTACGGAGGAACCGGAATTGGTCATCCGGGGACGTATCAAAGAACAAAAGCGGCAGGTCGTCTTTATAGAGAGCGAGATCTATAATTCTGCCGGTGAAATATGTTCCCGGTCTGATATGGTTTATTTCACGATCCCTCAGGACCAGGCCAGAGAGAAATTTCATTTTCATGGATGTAATGTGGAGGAATAATAAAATTTAGTAGTTAGTAGTTGGTAGTTAGTAGTACGTTCGCTTCGCTCACTTGGTAGAAATACAAAATGAGTAAAGTGAGTTTCTACTAAACGAACGAAGTGAGTGTACTGCTAACTACCAACTACTAACTACTCAAAAATATGAAATTATGAAATACGTAGGAGCACATGTAAGTGCATCGGGTGGAGTGGAGAATGCTCCTTTAAATGCGCATGCGATAGGAGCGAAGGCATTTGCCCTGTTTACTAAGAATCAGCGCCAATGGAAATCCCCGGCTTTGACCCCGAAAAGTATTGACCTGTTTAAGGAACGTTGTGAGCAGTTTGGCTATACGGCTAAACAGATCCTCCCGCATGATAGTTACCTGATCAACCTGGGGCATCCGGATGAGGATGGCTGGCAAAAGTCGTATGAATCCTTTCTGGATGAAATGCAACGGTGTGAACAATTGGGATTAGACCGGTTGAATTTCCATCCGGGCAGCCACCTCAACCGGATTGGGGTTGACGAGTGCCTGGATAAGATCGCGGAAGCGATTAACCGGGTATTGGAATTGACGGAGGGAGTGACTGCTGTGATAGAAAATACAGCCGGACAGGGGTCTAATCTGGGCCATGAATTTGAGCAGCTTGCGATGATTATAGATAAGGTAGAAGATAAAAGCCGGGTGGGGGTGTGTATAGATACTGCCCATACACTTGCTTCCGGGTATGACCTGTGTGCATTGGATAGCTTTACGGTCACTTTTGAAAAGTTTGAGCAGATCGTAGGGATTCAATATTTGAAGGGAATGCATATCAATGATTCAAAGAAGGAACTGGGGACCCGGGTAGACCGCCATGATAATATTGGAAAGGGATGTATGGGACTGGATACGTTCAAATTTATTATGACCGATCTCCGGTTTGAAGAGATTCCCCTGATTCTGGAAACACCGGATGAAAGCCTGTGGGAAGAGGAGATACGCTATCTGTATAGTTTACAATAAAAAAAGGGCGGCTTATCACAAGTCACCCCTTCCATTAACCAAAACCTTAACTATGAGTTACAAATATAGAACTTTTGAATCAGAATTGCAAAAGGTCTCCTTTCATTTTTAGGATATTTTTTAATTCCGGTCAAATTCTAATATTTTTTATACAAATTCGGGGATAAGGAGAAACTAATATTAAACAATACATTATATGAAATTAAAAGTAATAAGTCTGGCTGTTGGTATGGCTACTCTCCTGGTTGGGGATGTTTTGGGATGTACCGGCTTACTGGTTGGGCGGAATGCCTCGGTAGATGGTTCGGTGATGATTAGTTATTCGGCGGATTCACATTCTCTGTACGGAGAATTGTATCGCTGGCCGGCGGCTACCTGGCCAAAAGGGAGTCTATTGGATGTGGTGGAATGGGACACCGGTAAACCTCTCGGACAGATCCCACAGGTGGAACGTACCTACTCTGTTATAGGAAATATGAATGAATATCAGGTGGCTATTACTGAAAGTACATGGGGCGGCCGGGAAGAATTGCAGGACCCGGATGGGATCATTGATTACGGAAGCCTGATCTATATTGCTTTACAACGTTCAAAAACAGCCCGTGAAGCCATTCAGGTAATGACGGACTTAGTGAAAGAGCATGGGTATTATAGTGGTGGGGAGACTTTCTCAATCGCTGATAAGAATGAAGCGTGGGTTATGGAACTGATAGGGAAAGGTCCTAAGAGGAAGGGGGCTGTGTGGGTAGCGATCCGTATTCCGGACGACTGTATTTCCGCACATGCTAACCAGGCCCGCATCCAGCAGATCCCCTTTAAAGATAAAGAAAACTGTCTTTATTCGCCGGATGTAGTCTCTTTTGCAAAGGAGATGGGATATTATACAGGAAAAGAGGAGGATTTTAGTTTTGCCAAAGCCTATAATCCATACGATTTCGGAGGGTTGCGGGCATGTGAAGCACGTGTCTGGTCTTTTTTCCGGAAATATGATAAATCCATGGACAAATATGCTGATTTTGTCAAGGGTGATCCGGCGAAAGAACCGATGCCGTTGTATATCAAACCGGACCGTAAACTGTCTGTACAGGATGTGCAGAATTGTATGCGGGATCACTATGAAGGAACGGATCTTTGTATGATGCAGGATATAGGAGCAGGCCCTTATAAAGTGCCTTACCGCTGGCGTCCGATGACCTTTGAGGTAGACGGTGAAAAGTATACCCATGAGCGTGCCATCGCTACTCAACAGACCGGTTTTGTGATTGTACCGCAGATGCGTAACTGGTTACCGGATGAAGTAGGGGGCATTTTATGGTTTGGTGTGGATGATGCGGATATGGCGGTATTCTGTCCCTTGTATAGTTCTATTCTGGCTTCCCCCGAATGTTACCGGGTGGGGAATGGAGACCTGCTTACTTTTTCCTGGACATCGGCTTTCTGGATGCATAACTGGGTGGCTAATATGGCTTATCATAAATATAGTTTTATGATCGAAGATATACGTACTGTTCAGAAAGAACTGGAGAATGGCTTTCAACAGGCTATTCCGGCCATTGATAAAGCAGCGTTGGAATTGTATGAGAAAGATCCGGCTGAAGCCCGTCAGTTTCTGACCTGGTATAGTACAACTACGGCTGACCAGGCCACTGCGCGCTGGAAAGAGCTGGGGGAATACCTGTTGGTAAAATATATAGATGGAAATGTGAAAAAAGAGGAGAATGGCGCGTTTAAGCGCAATGTATATGGTATGCCTGAATCTCCTCATTTCCCGGGATACGATGAAGCCTATTACCGCACTATAGTGAAGGATGCGGGTGAGCGTCTGAAAGTAAACTAATTAATTGATAACAGAACATGAAGAGACTGGTATTTATTTTTGTGATAGCCCTGAGCAGTTTAGGGGCTTTTTCACAGACTACCGGGGGAGATTCTTCTTTCGGTTTTAACCTGGGGTATGGTTTTGATAGTAAAAACCCGCTACTGGGGATAGACTATCGCTATAATTTTACGGATGAAGTGCGGTTCGCTCCTTCGTTGTCTTTCCTGGTCAGGAATAATGACCTGAGCGCATGTGCTGTCGACCTGAATGTTCATTATGTGGTGAAAATCACAGAGATGTTTGGTTTCTATCCTGTGGCCGGTGTGGATCTTTCGTTTTGGAAACAACGGTGGCACCATGATGTAGGAGAGAAAGGAAGTAGTAATCACACCCGTTTTGGGGTGAATCTCGGTCTGGGAGGTGAACTCTATGCCACCGGGCAGTTATCTGCCGGACTGGAAATAAAGTATAACATCATTAAAGATTTTGACCAGGCTATCATCGGCCTGCGTATAGGATATAGCTTCTGATCTTAATTTGCCGGATGTGAATATCTTATTTAATGTGAATAGATTAAACTCTTTGTTCAGACTGGAGTCTTACTGTAAACTCTAAGTATTAATTAATTGTTTAACGCTATGAACAGAAAACTTTTTTATTCATTTCTCGTAGGATTGATCGGATGTTTTTCTCTGTTCGCTTATATACAGGAGCGTCCGGAATCTTATGTGATTAAAAATGGTATACAGATGAAAGTATTGACACCGGAAGAGAAGAGGGTAATTGTAGATAAAGGAACTGAACGGCCGTTTACGGGTGAGTATTATAACCATAAAGAGGAGGGTACTTATACTTGTAAACAGTGTGGGGCTCCTTTATACAGGTCAAAAGATAAATTTGAGTCTGGATGTGGCTGGCCCAGTTTTGACGATGAAATCGAGGGAGCTGTAAAACAGGTGCCGGATGCGGATGGCCGCAGGACGGAAATTGTTTGTGCACAGTGTAATGGTCACTTGGGGCATGTGTTTGAAGGAGAGCGTTTTACTCCTAAAAACCTGCGTCATTGTGTGAATTCCATTTCACTGGATTTTGAACCCGCGTCCCCTTCTGAACAGAAATAAGAAACCCATAGGTTTTATTTACATACTTTTTCAAAGCGGGCCTGTGCAGTAGAATGCATAGGCCTGTTTTTTTATTTATAATTCATTTTCCGGGAGAAGAGGTGCAACGTCGGGGTCATCTTCCGGTTGGACGGGAGTAATACCGGCTGGTGGTAATAATAGCCGGCGGCGGCGACGGAAAATCTCAGAGATGTGGGTAAAGTCTTTCCGGTACATGACACCTAACCCCTGCGTGGTCAGACTTTGTTTCAGGTAGCGGTACATGTCGTTCGCGTGGTTATAGAACTTCAGGCGGATCTCGCCACTACGGGTCAACATATATTCAATATCGAATTCTCCTACAAAGATATTTCCCTGGTCCGGATTGTTTTTATATCCAAAGTTTCCATTGAATATAAGCCGGTTATTTAACAGCTGGCTGGACAAAAGCATTTCTACTTCCGTTTCAGTGAACCCTCCTTCCTGTCCGGTACGTATGTTGGTGCCGATCTGCACTTTATCCGTGATGCTGTTCAGGATGTTAGACAATTGATAGGAGAGGGCCGAAGAGGCTACGGCACTGAATTCGTTGGAACGGTAGTCGCTATCCATGGTATAGAATTTATTCAATACCAGCAGGTATACGATTTGCCGGGTCAACATATCCTCGGTATTGACATAGCTTTTGACTTTCTGTACCAGGTCTTCGTTGGAACCCGGTAATTCGAGGTCAAAACTGATAGCCGGGTTTTGCAGCATGCCTTCAATGTGCATCACACAGTTGACAGGGATATTGGTACGGCCTGCTTCTCTTGAAAAATCAGTATGCAGGTCATTGATATTGGCATACAGGTTGTAAACCGCTTCAATATCCAGCGTAGCATTGAACGGGTCTCCCCGGAAGGTAACCGTACTTCCTTCCCGGATGTTGAAGTTCCGGTAGAAGAGCTGTTGTAAACTGAAATTATACCGTCCGTTGATAATCGTAAAACCTCCGTTTATGCGCAGGTCCTGGCGGTTCCCCCATTCGACTTCCATACGCCCGTTTCCATAGCCTTCGATTTTATCGCCGGCAATCGGGTCCATGATTAATTCAATGGTGGCGTCGGGTGTGATATCCACCAGGAAGTTCATGCGGATCTCAGCCTCTTCGTTTTGCCAGGGTGTGAAATTACGAATAGAATCCGCCGGTAAAGGCTCTCCCGTATGGTTATGCAGGCTGCTTTTATCCACAAATGTGATAAAATCATATTCTGCCGCTTTGGAACCAGTCATAAAGTTGAATGAAACAAGCGTATTCTTTTCGCTCCGCATGTTTACATCCAGGTTGACGATCTTTTCATTTCCGAAGATACGGGCGGTGCCGCTTCCGTAGACAGTGCCGAATATTTCGGGATTGATCCGTTCAGTTACATCATATACCAGCATATTATAGGTTTGTAACTGGACATCGTATTCTATATCCTTGAAATGATTATGCCGGACTTCCAAATTGACGATTCCTCCGTTCTCATATTTATCATAGATACGCAGGTCTTTGGCCTGGATCAGTCCCGGAGTCATCTGTACTGAATCAGAGAAGGTATAATAGGTGTTCAGGAATTCAATTCCCAGTCCCCCTTCTTTTATGTATGCATCCCCTTCGATGGATAATTCGCTGAAAGGCCCGAATAAATGGACATTTCCGTATCCCCGTCCTTTCACGCCTGTCGCTACTTTTTCCATAAAAGGTTGCAGGAAGGCTATGTCAATATCATTCGCATCAAAATGCAGGGATAATCCGGCCTTGTCCCCAACCGGGTAAATATATCCGTTTACATCGGTGAAAAGGCTGTCTGTCTTGTAGATACTACCCAGTAGCAGAATTCCCTGCTGATCGTCATCCCATTCACTAAACAGGCTCAGGCGGCCGAAATCCACCTGGTTGAAAGAGAAGTTATGGACTTCCAGGTCTGTATTTAGCATCCGGCTTCCGTACAGGTCGTTTATATGGAAGATACCGGTGGCTTTTCCTCCGAATTGTAATACCGGATTATTCAGGATGTCAAAAATGTAACTTAATTCGATCTCGTTCAGGTCTAATAGAAGCGTATCTGCCGGATTCTCCGATATTTTTCCGTCAATGAGGATATGTTGGTTTTCATGGACGATCCGGAAGTTATGGATATCAATCGTTTTATTCCGGACCTCAATCTGGGCTTCATTCACATACCAGGTGGTATCGTTGACTACAAACGGACTTTGCAGGACAGAGATTTGGGTAACCAGATCGTTTTTTCCCTTTTCATTGGGTTCTTCGCTGAAAAGTGTATGCAAAGAAAGATCCGCTTTGAATAACCGGTCTTTATTATTTGCCCATGTAATGTATGTATCTATTTCGTTGTTATGGGCATTCGCTTTCAGGTCGAGGTAATTGCGCAACCCTTTGGGGTTGAACTGGGTGGCCCGTACCTGCAAATTCGCGATCCCATACGGATTGTCGGCATATAGAAATCCGTTTTCAAACTGGTTTTGCCGGATAAGGAAAGAGGGTAAAGTTGCCTCCAGCCGGAAGTTATTCTGTAAATTATCGTATTGTCCGGAGATATGCACCGGTTTCAGGACTGTAAAAGGCAACTTCAACGTACGGGAGATTGCTTCCGTATTGTCGATAGAAAGGAACATCGTAAAGTTGTTGGTATCTGTTTTCTGAGGGGGTGCGGTCGCATTGATCAATGCCGGAACATAGTCATGAAATGTTCGCAGGATAGAAGGGATCAGGGTTTTAAAAGAATAGGCTCCTTTTATCTCTCCGTTGAGCACATCAGAATGAATCGACAGGGTGCGGTCCATCTCATGGCCGGTAGCCTCAATCTCCAGGTGTTCAATGGAGAATCCGTCTGTAGCCGTCAACATTGTCAGGCTGTCAATTGAAAGACTTCCGGCAACATTGTCAATAGTATTCCCGGTAAAATCAGCAGTTAAGCGGAGCGAAATATCGGGAGAATCATAAGTATCATACAAGTGGAGTTGATCCGGTCTGAAATGTTGCAGGTCAGCCTGGAAGTTAAAGATCGAATTCCGTCCCTGGTTCTTAAACATGCCATTCGCGTATAATACTCCGTTCGGGTCATTGACCTCTACCTGGCCGTCAAATCCGTTGTGTGAGAAACGGCCGGATAGCCGGATATTTTCATACCGGTAGTCTTTGTAATCCAGATTGGCCAGGTTGGCCCGGATGGCTCCCGCGAAGTATCCGTTTACCGGACGGGTCGCGTCCAGATGGATATCAAACCGTGCCGAACCAAATGGATTACCGGCTTCAAATAAGCGATGGATTTCCAGGTCGGAAGAGGAGATTTCCCCTTTGATGATCGTCGCGATCCCTTTTTCTTTATTACTACCCAACAGGACGTCTGTTTGAAGGGTCCCAATGGAAGAGGACAGCTTGCCGTAGGCAACCAGGTTGTCGAAGAAACCGGATATTTCGCCTGTAAAGTTGATCGATCCTAATTGTCTCACCGGGTCAGGGAGAAGAATCGGTTTATCACTGAAATTATTGACCAGCCCTTCTAATCCTTCGTTGGTAATATACATCCGGCTGACTTCCCCGAACAAATAAGCTTCTTCCGGATAGGTGATGCCCCGTAGATTCATTTTGCCGTTGAAGAGCATCTTATCACTATAAGTAAGCGTAAGACGGTTCAGGTTAATATCATCAATATACCCCCGGGCTTCGGCACTCAGGTCTATTATGTCAGTAAAATTACTAAAAGCCGGAACAAAAGCCGCTAAATCCCTGAGACATATTTGAGACGGTTCAATCGTAAGAGCCACAGGCGCCTGGTCTACCAGCCGGGAGAGACTGTCTACCGGGGTAAAATCAATGCGGGCCTGTCCGATTTTCAGATGGGTTTCCGGTAACCGGATCTCAAAATTGTGGATGTGTGCACTATCCGGGTTCCCGACAATATTCAGGGAAAGCTTTGACAGGTTGAAACCGGAGGCTTCGTCCAGACTGAGCCGTTTGATATTCGCATTGATACTGTCTTTATTGAAGGCTTTCAGTGAAATATTACCGCTCAGGTTGTGAATGTTGACATGTTTCGGATCAAATTTGCCTCCGTTCACGGGTTCACTTAAAACATGATAACTGAATTCGCCCCGCCGGATCAGGATCGAGTTGAACCGGAGATCTATCTCTCTTTTCTCCTGGTTGTCTTCCTGTTTGGCAAAGGCATCAATAACAAACTGGAGATTTAACTCACTTTCTGGAGTCTCTTTGGAAAGATTGAGTGTAAAGCCGAAAATCCGGGCAGTAGTAAATACAAATTTCCCTTTTAACAGAGGAAAGAATTCAAATCCGGCGGCTATATGGTTTGCTTCAAACAACACATCTCCCCGCTGGTCTTCCAGATAGACTCCATCCAGCACCAGCCTGTTCAGCCAGGTGACCTCTACACGGTCAATCCGTACGGGCACACCCAAACGCCCGGACAATTCGCTCATCGCCTTCTCCGCAACCTGTTTCTGAATAGAAGGTATATTCAATAAGATAACCGGAATGGCATAGAATATCCAGAAAAGAACCAGTAATGTAACGAATATGTATTTTAATCCTCTAATACCTTGCTCAATTTTCCTTACAAATCTACAATATTATCGCGATAGATTTTGTTATTTTGCATAAAATTTGAATAGATGAGCGTAACAATATTAGGTATCGAATCATCCTGTGATGATACATCAGCCGCAGTGATCCGTGACGGGGTCATGCTTTCCAATATAATTGCCGGTCAAAAGGTGCATGAAGCGTACGGCGGGGTGGTGCCGGAACTGGCTTCCCGTGCGCATCAGCAAAACATTGTTCCGGTGGTAGCTGAAGCGATCCGGCAGGCCGGCATTGACAAAACGGAACTGGACGCGATCGCTTTTACACGGGGTCCCGGTTTGATGGGATCCCTGTTGGTGGGCACTTCTTTTACAAAAGGCTTCGCGGCTTCGCTGAATATTCCGATGGTAGAAGTAAATCACCTGCAGGCGCATGTCCTGGCTCATTTTATTAAAGAAACACCGGAGGACACCGGTCAACCCGCTTTCCCTTTTCTTTGTTTATTGGTTTCCGGAGGAAATTCCCAGATCATACTCGTGAAAAGCCAGGATGAAATGGAAGTGATTGGCCAGACGATAGATGACGCGGCCGGTGAAGCGTTTGATAAATGTGCCAAGGTGATGGGGCTGGGGTATCCGGGAGGACCGGTGGTAAACCGTTTGGCCAATGAAGGGAATGCGGAAGCATTTACATTCAGTAAACCGCATATCCCCGGGTATGATTATAGTTTCAGCGGATTAAAAACCTCGTTTTTATATACCCTGAGAGATCATCTGAAAGAAAATCCCGGTTTTATCGAACAAAACAGAGCCGATTTGTGTGCTTCGTTGCAGGCTACGGTGGTAGATATTCTGATGAATAAACTCCGAAAAGCCTCCAAAGATCTGGGCATTAAAGAGGTGGCTGTGGCCGGAGGGGTCTCGGCAAATACCGGTTTGCGGGATGCGTTTGTAGACCATGCCCGGCGGTATGGATGGAAGATCCATATCCCGGAATTTGCTTTTACAACGGATAATGCGGCTATGGTGGCTATGAGCGGCTATTTCAGGTATCTGAAAGGCGAATTCACCGGGATGGATGTGGTTCCTTTTTCACGGGTCGTGATTTGATAACTATGGAACATAGGTTAAAGCAGCAAGAGATGCCTCTGGAACAACAACTGGGAGAAGTATTGAAGCAGAAGAAATGGACGATGGGAACGGCGGAAAGCTGTACCGGGGGACGGATTGCCGGACGAATGACTGCGTTGCCGGGAGCTTCGGCGTATTATGTTGGTAGTGTGGTTTCGTACAGCAATGAGGTAAAGAAGCACCTCCTGGGAGTGTCTCAGAAAGATCTCGATGAACAGGGGGCGGTCAGTCAACCGGTCATAGAGCAGATGGTACAAGGGGCGATGCAGCTATTAGGGTGTGATTGTGCGGTCGCTACTTCCGGTATAGCCGGTCCTGATGGGGGTACGCCGGAAAAGCCGGTAGGGACCGTCTGGATCGCAGCGGCTACCCGTACTCAACTCCTCTCAAACTGTTACCATTTCACCGGTAACCGGGAGGAAAATATGGCCTGTGCTGCTACTACTGCCCTGCGGATGTTACTGAAGCTCCTTACAGAGGAGTGATTTCTTTATTTAAAGACGCTGAGAATCGCGTATTTGAACCCTTTCCGGGGGATGGTACGGCAGACTGTACGCACAGCAGGTTAAGCGGGGACATTCTGTTCGTATAATTCACTACTCCCGGACAAAAGGATAGTCATTTCTGATGATGGTACCGGCCCTTTTTTCCGGTCTGTTTTTAAAAGCTGTTTTATTTTGTCATTTTGTTACTCCGGAGACTTCCGGCTTCTTCTTCCTTCCGGAAAAAAAGATCTGTTTCCTCCCCTTTCTTTTCTCTTCTCCGGGAAGAAATCAGAGAAATAATTCGTCCTATAAATGAAAAAAAACATTTTTGAAGAAGTGAAAGGATAAAAAAGTCTATATTTGGTTTGTGGAATCTGATGTATAACGGACTCTATTTAGAAAAAACGATTGGATTTTAACCGTTTTGTGTATAAATTAAAATTAAATTATATGAAAACACCGGCCTGCTTGTATGCTTTGTGGATACTCTTATTTGTATTTCCTGCCTATGCGGTTTCAGCCCGCACTATTACCGGGACTGTGATAGATGATTATGCGGATCCTGTGATTGGGGCAAATGTCCTTGTGAAAGGAACTACGAATGGAACGATTACAGATATAGATGGACATTTCACACTTACCATTGAAGATGATATATCCAATCCGGTTTTACAGATTTCTTATATTGGTTTTATCATGCAGGAAGTTCCGGTTTCCGGTCAATCGGAATATCTGATCCGGTTATTTGGAGACAACCAGAGGTTGGATGAAGTAGTGGTGGTCGGTTATGGAACTGTAAGACGGGGAGATATAGCGGGGAGTATGAGTACCGTTTCTGCCGCTAAAGGGAAAGAGAAAACAGCTACGACCTGGAAACGTTCCGGAACGAGAGACAACTCTATCCGGCTGGAAATCGGAGAAGGGGAATATCTTTCTCCCCAGGGAGTTCAGTTAGCTGTCCGGGTGGATGGCTTCCGGGTGCGGGTATTGATGGATTGTTTCTTCTACAATGATAAAGGGAATGGACTGGAAGGGGTATTCAAGCTGAAATTGCCGGCGGAAGCGTCCCCTTATTATTTTGCGTTCGGAGAAACAGAATATCTGGACGAAGAGGAAGAAGATAAGAAAAAAGCCAGACTACTGCCTTTTGCAGACTATAGCCTGGAAGAGTTTAGTTTGCATTACGGAGACATAGAAGAGCAGGAAGGACGTGACTGGGATGATATCAGGGCGGCGCAGATCGTTTCCCGCCAGAAGGCTGCCAAAGCATACGAACAAACCGTTTCGGCAAATATCGATCCGGCCCTGATGGAATTCGGGGGAGCGGATATGTTCAGTTGCCGGGTATTCCCGTTGCAAAACCATACCCTCCACCGGATTGTGGTGGGATATGATCTCTATATGAATGAAGCCCTGGATTTCCGCGAATATATTTTGCAGTTGCCCCAGACGAAATGTGAGATAAAAGTCGATCTGCTTATACAGGAAGCGCCGGATTTACAGGCATCCGTTTCGCCTAAAATAGAACCTGTGGAATCGGAAAAGGGATATACACATTATTCGTTGGTGAATCCAAAGAAAAAAGATTACACGGTCCGTTACAGGAATGTAGACCCTGTGATGCTGGTTCAACCGGCTGATGGTACGGAAAAGTTGGATATTCCCTATTTTGCTTCTACTTACCGGGTAACATTACCGGAAATACCGGAAGAGAATCTTCCCACAGATGCTGTGTTCCTACTGGATGTCTCCCTGAGTTCCAGTCCGGATAAGTTCAATGTGTGGCTGTTACTGATGGAAGAGATCCTGAAAAAGAACCGGGACATTATTAAACGGTACGCAGTAGTGACCTTTAACGTCGAAACCCATTGGTATAAAACCTATTTTGAAAGCAATAATGCCTATAATATTGAGCAGCTTAAAAACTATGTCAATACGTTAGGCCTGGAAGGAGCGACTGATCTGGCTTCTGCTTTGCAGGAAGCCTCTTCTCCTTATTGGCTTAAAAAAGAGGCGCAGCAGCCTAAACATCTGTTTCTGTTAAGTGACGCGGATTGTAACTGGGGAGAAACCAATATGCATAAGTTCGGGCTTCTGCTTCAACCGGGTGACCGGGTGCATACCTATAAAACCGGATTGTCCGGAACGAATGTGGGAATCCTGAATTACCTCAGTAGTGTGTCCGGCGGATTTGCTTTTACAGTGACCGGCGAGGAGGAACTGGCGTTGACAGCCCGTTCATTCCGTTACAAGCCGTGGACGATTGAAAAGATAGAGGTAAAGGGCACAGAGGACTTTTTGATTGCCGGACAGCCGGCTCAGTTATATAATGGACAAAAACTGATTTTTACAGGACGTGAAATTCCGGAAGGCACTATCCGCATCGACCTGAATAATGGGGTCGAAAAGCGGACGATTGAGTATAAAGCGAAACATACGTTGACCTCGTCACTGGTTTCCCGTATGTATGGCCAGGTCGCAACCGGGTATCTGGAAAATTATGGCTTACAGGCAGAGGAAGCCGCTGTAAACTATGCGACCTATTATTGGGTGCCCGGCAGGTATACCTCGCTGCTTATGCTGGAAAACGACTGGGATTATAAGGAGTTTGTGGTAGATGAATACGAAGCGCGCGAGTTTGTAATGGACTATGAAGTGACGGAACTGGTAGAAGCCTTTATGAGTTCGCCGGCCACTCACTTATTGGGCAATCCCAAAGCAGAGTTTATATCGTGGCTGGAACGGCTGGATAATGAGATGGATATTGCTTTTATGAAAGGGTATCTGGAAGGATTACCGGAACATGCGTTTGAAGTTCCTATCCGTCCCCGTGAGTACCGGATCCGCCAGGCGGACCAACAAACCGTTAGTGAGAAAGAGTTACTGGCTGACGAGGATATCCGGTATGATAACCTGTATCCGCTGGCCAAACGGCGGGCCGTGGCCGGTAAGCCGGACGCGTTGAAATTATTGAGTTCCGTCATTGAACGCAATGCTTCGGATATTCAGGCTATACGGGATGTGGCCATGGCTGCCATTGACTGGGGCCTGCCGGAATATGGATATTATATGATGAGACGGATCATTGAATGGCGTGAGGGAGAGGGACTGGCTTATCTGACGGCTGCGGAGGCTTTGGCTGCCGCGGGCCGGATTGATATGGCTCTGCTCTATTATTCCGTGTGTGTAGGGACAGACTGGAACCGTGACTATGGAAGCCTGCGGACGTTGGCCGCTTTAAAGTGTCTGCGCTATGTGGTTGAATTGTCCGTTCCGGATAAATACCTGATCACAGACGCTACCCGTGCGTATATGGAGGTTCTCCGGAAAAAGGCGTTGGATATATTGGAAAGTGATGGGCTGGAAGAAGCCGAAGAAGCGGATATTGTGGTGATGATTAACTGGAATGTGGGAAATACGGATATAGACCTGCATGTGATAGAACCAAGTGGGGAGGAGTGTTATTACAATCACCGGAATACAGCATCCGGAGGACAAATGACGATTGACGTGACGAATGGATACGGCCCCGAAATGTACCTGCTGAGAGAGGCGCCGGCCGGTAAATATGCTATCCGGTTAGTCTATTATGGTGACGCGGGTACCCGTACAGCCAGTAAACCGAAAGTCTATGTAGACGTGTACCGTAACTGGGGAAGACCGACTGAGAAACTTACCCGGAAAGTCATCCAATTAGATAAAATCTCTCACCGGGAGCAGCATGTCATGTCGTTTTTGGTGAAGTAACCCCTTCCGTCCCCTAAAGGGGAAGATAAGAAGGAAGAAAAACAGATTATCGTATGCTCGTATGCTTCGGGTTTCTAACCCGGAGCAGAAACACCTGTTGTTCCGGTAAACCGGAATCTTTGATTTATAACTTCCATAGTCGCAAAGCGGCTATATAAAAATATACAAATAAATATGCGTCTTTCAGCCGCAGGGAAGTTACAAATGGAACATCCCGGTTTATCGGGGCTTTCCATTGTTTCGCTTCCAGGTTGCAAACCTGAAAGAATGGATACCTTTATCCCCCGTATCCAGATTAATTTTCTTTTTTAGTGGATTAAACTTCCTTCACTTCGTGTGGTCTTACATAAAAATATCTATTTTTGTGTTAACCAATTATTGTTTCCAGTGTATAAAAACTAATAAGTCCAGTATGACAAAGAAAATTGTAAACCGCAGAGATTTCCTCCGTCTTTCAGCAACAGCCGGAGTAGGAACAATCTTGATCCCTGATGCAGTCGCATCTACGATGGCACCTCCCAAACCGGCAGAAACGGAGGTGATTCCGGTACGTACGCTGGGCCGTACGGGCATACAGCTTCCGATGTTAAGCATGGGGGTGATGCGTGCCGACAATCCGAATGTATTGCGTGCCGCTTATAATTCCGGTATTTTCCATTTTGATACGGCGCATGGTTACCAGAATGGAAAGAATGAAGAGATGGTGGGTAATTTCTTTAAAGATAAACCCAGGGAGAAGTATTGTATTGCGACCAAGATTAAGTTTGATTATCCGCTGAGTGACCGGTTTGAAGAAGACCTGGCAGAGAAAATGGAACTCAGTCTCAAACGGCTTCAAATGGACTATGTGGATATTTTTTATGCGCATGCCTATGATTCGGTAGAAGAAGTAAGCGATCCCCGTATTGTGAAAGCCTTACAGAAGATCAAAGAGGATGGAAAAGCCCGTTTCGTTGGATTTTCGACTCATGCGGGAAAACCGGAACAGATTCATGCGGCTGTGGATGCCGGCATCTATGATGTGATCCTGTTGAGTTACAACTTTAAACTGAACAATCTCAAAGAGACGGAAGAGGCGATTGAACGGGCCGGAAAAGCCGGGATTGGCCTGGTAGCCATGAAAACCATGACCGGCGGGGTGGAAGATGCTGAAGGAAAAAAGAAGATCAATGCACAGGCGTGCCTGAAATGGGCCTGGAAAAATCCCTATATTACGACAATTATTCCCGGATTCAGTAATTATGACGAACTGGAAGAGTGCCTGGCTGCTGTCCGCCGGCCGGAGTTGTCTTCCGGTGAACAGGAGTATCTGGCTGCTCTGTGTAATAAGGAGTTGCTTTATTGCCAGCAATGTGGTAAATGTCTGGCCCAATGTCCGGAAGGATTGCCCATCCCGGACCTGATGCGTGCCTATATGTATGCCTACGGTTATAAATATTCCCGCTTATCCAAGGAGACGTTACAGGAACTGGACCTGCCGGAAAACGCTTGTAGCAACTGTGATAGCTGTAAGGTGACCTGCGTGTCCGGTTTTGATGTGGCTACTAAGATTGCAGCCATTACGCCGGTACGGGATGTGGCGGATGCATTTTTATCCTGATAGATTAATTGTATAAAGGAATATATGAAACGAATTGTAAATTTGATGTTCGCAGCCTGTCTGGCTGCGTGTACAGTTGCCGCCCAGACTCCGGCAGAACTGCGGTCTTATCTGCCCGTGGTAGATGGCTGGACGTTATCGGCCGAAACCGAAGTGTTTGATGAAGATAATCTGTTTGACCGCATCAACGGGGCCGCCCCTCTTTTCATTGAAAATAACTTTCAGGAGATGACCTCACTGGAATATACCCGGGGAGATGAGTATATCACGGTTCAGTCTTACCGGCATGCGAGCCCGGAAGACGCGTTTGGGATGTACACTTCCGAACGTTCTTCGGACCTCTCGTTCCTGCCTATCGGAGGGGAAGCACAGGGAGATGGCAAAAGTATTTTTTTCTTTTCCGGAAACATCTATGTAAAGATGTGGACAAATGCGACAGAAGATATTTCAGCCACTTTACAAACCATAGCAACCCAACTGGCTCAATCCATTGATCCGCAGGCCGCCTATCCGGCGTTGGTCAAAGCATTTCCTGCGGAAGGGTTAACTCCTTATTCGGTCGCCTATATTACTTCCAATTATATCGGACATGAGTTCCTGCAATCCGTTTATACGGCTGCTTATAACCAGGCTGGCCGTTCTTTCCAGGCATTCATTATTGATGCAAAAAGTACGGAAGGCGCCCGTGAGCTGTTAGACAAATATTTTGCGTTTGCCCGCCAGACGCAGGAATATACGGAAGGGCCTTTGGTGATCAACGACAGATACAACGGAGATATCCCGGTGTACTGGAAAGGACCCTATATTGTAGGCATTTTCAAAGAGAGCGGTGACCCGGTTACCCCTCAGGATGAAACCTTTGTTAAACAACTTGCTTCGGGTTTATAATGCTGTATATGTTCCCCGCGAAGGCGGGGACCGCATAAGAGCAGGTTTTATTATTCTTTTATATGGTGACTCGGGTCGGTTCTAATGCGATTCCCGCCTTCGCGGGAACCGGGTGTGTTTTGATCTATCCATCACGGTTGTTTAATAAATCTCTTTTTTTCTTTGTAATCTTTTTAGCCGGACTTCCTGTTATCGAAGGATAATAGCTAAGAGAACAGAAAATGAGAATAATTGCATGGCTCTGTTTTCTGTTGGTTGCGGGAATCGCCTGTGGCCAGCGGTCGGCAGATACCAATAAAAGAAAAGAGTATATGAATACAATACCGGCAGATAGTACCCACCTGAAAAAAGCGTATTTCGCATCAGGATGTTTTTGGGGCACCGAATATTATTTCCAAAAAGCACCCGGTGTGGTGCAGACAGTCGTAGGATATATGGGGGGACATGTGGATAATCCAACCTATCAGCAGGTATCCGGAAAGAAAACCGGCCACCTGGAAACGACAGAGGTGATCTATGATACGACAAAAACCTCTTATGAGGATCTTGTAAAGTTGTTTTTTGAAACGCATGATTTCACCCAGACGAACGGACAGGGACCGGACATAGGCCCGCAATATTTGTCCTGTATTTTTTATTCTACAGAACAGGAAAAAGAAATTGCTGAGAAGTATATCCGTATCCTGGAAGATAAAGGATATAAAGTGGCCACCATGGTCCGGGAAGCACCTACCTTCTGGCCTGCCGAAGATTATCACCAGCAATATTATGAAAACAATGGCAAAACACCTTATTGCCATGTTTACCGGAAGATTTTCTAAGTAAAAAGTACATAGTAAATCGCATTGAAAATTAAAGCAGTCCTTGTTCCCGCACTTGATGCGGGACCGCAAGAGAACAGACGTTAGTTACGAGGAATAGTAAATGCAGCCTGTTCTTATGCGGTCCCTGGTCAAGCCAGGGAACAAAGACTGCTCTAACTTGCTCCGGGTTTATAATCCGGAGCAGAAACAATGAGAAACCCCGATAAACCGGGATGTTCCATTTGTAACTTCCTGCGGCTGAAAGACGCATTATACGATCCTATTTTTATAGCCGCTACCCGATTATGGAAGTTACAAACTTCTTATTGTTTCGCTTCCAGGTTGCAAACCTGAAAGAGTGAGACTATTTATATTAATGCGTCCTTTCCCTGAATTCTGAGGGAGTGACGCCCTCTTTCTTTTTAAAGAAGGTGGAGAATTGCCCGGCATTTTCAAAGCGGAGGCTATAGGCAATTTCACTGATATTCATAGAAGAGGCTGTCAGTAATTCTTTTGCGCGCAGCAGCCGTTGCTGGGCCTGGTATTGGGCTGGGGAAACGCCTGTATATTCTTTGAACATGCGTCTGAACCAGGAATAACCCAGGCCCAGCAGGCCGGCAATCTCTTCGGGAGTCAGCGGATCTTCTACCCGTTCTTTCATCAATAAACGAGCCTCATTGATCTTGTCGACCACATACGTATTCGTAAAGGAATTATTTCGTTTTTTATAGTAGACAGAGCCTAAAATATGGAGGACAATGCTGGAGATCATGGGTTGATAGCCCGTTTTCTCCGCGGAAGCGATCCGCAGAATATCCTCATATAACTGTACGATCGTAGAACTGACCCCTATATCGTGTAAAGGGTCCTCAATAGAAAAGAATTGTTTTTCCACCCGGCGGTCAATATGCATGCCCCGGAACCCTACCCAGTATTCATCCCATCCCGTATCCTTATCCGGATAATAGGTATGCCATTCCCCCGGAAACAACAGGATCATGGTGCCGGCGTGTATTCGTTGCATTTTACAGGATTGGGAGGAGAAATAACCACTTCCTTTTGTGATATACACTAATTGGTATTCATTCAGGATACGTCCGGTTTGCGGCTGGAAATTATAATTGTCCGGATGGCCGGACAAGGGATATTGGCTTTGCGGGGCAATAAACTGGTAGCCGATGGTTGTCACCACAATGCCCCACTCTTCGTCTGAGGAGCTGATGGCTAAATAACGTAGCTGGTCTTTGGGTAGGTTTTTCATGTCAAATTTGAAAGGTTTAAAATCATTTTGGTAAGCAAATATAACTGTTTTACCGATATTTTTGCCCATGTTGTAATAAACTATTCAAATAACCATGAAGAAACACAACTTTTTAGCCTTTGATATAGGAGCTACCAGCGGACGTGCTGTACTGGGCATGTTGGAGGGTGTCAGATTTGAAATGCGGGAGATACACCGCTTCCCTAATTCCATCCTGGAATTGCATGGAAAATACTATTGGAATATATTCGGATTGTATGAAGCGCTGAAAGAGAGTTTAGCTCTATGCAGCCGGCAAGGCATCCAACCTGATTCGATCGGCATTGATACCTGGGGTGTTGATTTCGGATATATTGCTCCGGATGGTTCTTTGTTGGGATTGCCCCGGGCTTACCGGGACCCTTATACAGAGGGAGCTCCGGAAGAATTTTTCCGGATCGTTTCCCGTGAAGAGGTATATAAAAGGACCGGTATTCAGATGATGGATTTCAATAGTTTGTTCCAGTTATTCCGTGCCGGACAGGAGAAGTTTGCTCCATTACAGGGAGCGGAGGAGATCCTGTTTATTCCCGACCTGCTTTCTTATCTGCTGACAGGGGTGCGGGTGTGTGAATATACAGATGCTTCCACTTCCCAGCTATTAAATCCGGTTACCAAACAATTTGAAGTTTCGTTGCTGGAAGCGGCCGGCGTGAAACCCTCCCTGTTGCGTCCGTTAGTGATGCCGGGAACGGTTATCGGCACATTGACCGGGAAACTGGCCGCGGAAACGGGGGTGGGACCGGTTCCTGTGATTGCGGTGGCCGGCCATGATACCGCTTCGGCAGTGGTGGCGGTTCCTGCGGAGAATCCGAACTTTGCTTATTTGAGCAGTGGCACCTGGAGCCTGATGGGTATTGAGGTGGAACAACCCATCATCACCCCGGCTTCCTTTGAAAATAATTTTACGAATGAAGGAGGGATAGAAGGCACGACCCGTTTCCTGAAAAACATTACTGGTATGTGGCTGCTGGAACAGTGCCGGAAGGAATGGGAGAAAGAGGGACATTCCTATGACTATTCCCGGATTGTCAGCATGGCGGAAGAAGCATCCGCTTTTGGTTCCCTGGTAAATCCGGACCATCCCCGTTTTGCTAATCCGGCCAGTATGGTGGAAGCGATCAGGGAACATTGCCGGGAGAGTGGACAGTGTTGTCCGGAAACCCATGCTGAATATGTCCGTTGTATTTTCGGAAGCCTGGCGGCCCGTTATAAAGAGGTATTGGAACTATTAAAAGCCATGGCCCCTTTCCCGGTTGAAAAATTACATGTCATAGGAGGAGGGTCCAAAAATAAATTACTGAATCAGTTTACAGCCAATGCGATTGGTATGCCCGTGGTGGCAGGCCCTTCCGAAGCAACCGCCATCGGTAACTGCATGATGCAGGCCAAAGCCGCTGGCCTGGTTGCCGACCGCTGGGACATGCGCCGCCTCATTGCCCAGGCGTATAAGCCGGAGGTGTTTTTACCGGAAGCACGACAGAAGAGTAGTTGGTAGTTAGTAGTTAGTAGTACGTTCGCTTCGCTCACCTGGTAGAAATACAAAACGAGTAAAGCAAGTCTATACTAAACGAACGGAGTGAGTGTACTACTAACTACCAACTACTCAAAAGAAGATTATCCTTATAAATAAAAATATCATGACAAAAGAATCCATTATTCAAACAGTATTTGAGGTAGCAAAAGAGAGATATGCTGCTGTGGGGGTCGACGTGGACCAGGCGTTGGAAAATATGAAGAAAGTATCCCTTTCTCTGCACTGCTGGCAGGCAGATGATGTCAATGGTTTTGAAGTACAGGCGGGCGCTCTTTCCGGAGGGATCCAGGTGACGGGTAACTATCCGGGACGTGCGCGAACTATTGATGAATTGCGGGCGGACGTGAAAAAAGCGTTGACCTATATTCCGGGATCCCACCGGTTGAACCTTCATGAAATCTATGGGGATTTCCAGGGGAAAGTAGTAGACCGTGATGAAGTGGAACCTGTGCATTTCCAAAGCTGGATGGAGTGGGCCAAAGAGAATAACCTGAAACTGGATTTCAACAGTACCTCTTTCTCACATCCAAAAAGTGGTGACCTGACATTGGCTAATCCCGATGAGGAGATCCGTAATTTCTGGATCGAACATACCAAACGTTGCCGCCTGATCAGTGAAGAGATGGGAAAATTCCAGAACGATCCCTGTATGATGAACCTGTGGGTGCATGACGGAAGCAAGGAAGTGCCGGCGAACCGGTTGAAATACCGTGCGCTCCTTGAACAGTCCCTGGATGAGATTTTTGCTACGAAATATGACTATATGAAAGACTGTATCGAAGCTAAATTGTTTGGGATTGGCCTGGAAAGCTATACGGTAGGTTCCTATGACTTCTATCTGGGCTATGGAGCGAAGAAAAATAAGATCGTGACCCTGGATACCGGGCACTTCCACCTGACGGAGAGTGTGGCGGATAAGGTATCGTCTCTGTTGCTCTTTACGCCGGAGATTATGTTGCATGTGAGCCGTCCTGTCCGTTGGGACAGTGACCATGTAGTCATCCTCAATGATGACCTGACAGACCTGGCCCGGGAGATTATCCGTTGCAATGCCCTGGACCGTGTTCATATTGGTCTGGATTATTTTGATGCGACTATAAACCGTATCGGGGCGTATGTGGTTGGTTGCCGGGCAACTCAGAAAGCCTTTTTACAGGCTCTCCTGGAACCCGCGGCCCTGTTGCAGCAATATGAAGCGAACGGCAACTACTTTGAACGGCTGGCTTTGCAGGAAGAAGCGAAGAGCCTGCCCTGGAATGCTGTGTGGGATATGTATTGCCTGCAGAATGGGGTACCGGTAGGAGAAACCTATATCCCGGGCATTCATGAATATGAAAAGGAGGTAACCGGTAAACGATAAATCCATTCAATTGACAATTAACAATGCACAATTGACAATTATTTAGTCCGGAACTCTTTGTATGAATATGGTTGTTGTTGCCGGGATAGAGATTGTTGATTGGTTTCTCCCCTGAGGGAGAAGGAAAGGTCAATTGTCAATTATCCATAGTCAATTGAAAAATGAATATACTGATAGGTTTATTGATCATTGCGCTGGGCAGCTTTGGGCAGAGTAGTTCCTATGTACCGATCAAAAAGATTAAAGATTGGAGTTGGGAGTGTTTCTGGCTGGTCCAGGGAGTGTTTGCCTGGCTGGTGTTTCCTTTTTTAGGTGCGCTGTTAGCTGTGCCGGAAGGGGAAACACTTTTCAGCTTGTTGGGGACCTCCAACATCGCTATGCCTCTTTTATACGGGGTGTTGTGGGGCGTTGGTGGTTTGACCTTCGGGCTTAGTATGCGTTATCTGGGCGTTGCCCTGGGACAAAGTATTTCCCTGGGAACCTGCTCGGCTTTCGGGACGCTCCTCCCGGCCGTGTTTGGTGGGATGGATCTGTTCAGTGGTAACGGCCTGATCCTGTTGATTGGTGTGTGTGTGACACTGGCCGGGATTGCTGTGATTGGCTATGCCGGTAGTTTGCGGGCGAAGAATATGACGGAGGAAGAAAAACGGGCGGCTATTAAAGACTTTGCCCTGACGAAAGGGTTACTGGTGGCTTTGCTGGCAGGGGTGATGAGTGCCTGTTTTAACCTGGGACTGGAATCCGGAACGGCTATTTTGGAAAAAGCTGTTACAGGAGGCGCCAATGAGCTGTTTGCCCTGAATCCGGTGATCCTGTTGGTCACTATGGGAGGATTCCTGACGAATGCCTGTTACTGTATTTATCAGAATATAAAAAATAAGACAGGAAGAGAGTATTTCTCTGTTCCCGGCCATATCCTGATGAATAATGTGCTGTTCTGTGCATTGGCCGGTGTGTTGTGGTACTCCCAGTTCTTCGGGTTAGGAATGGGCAAAAGTTATTTCACCGGTTCACCGGTTATGCTGGCTTTCTCCTGGAGTATTCTGATGTCCCTGAATGTCATTTTCAGTAATGTCTGGGGGATTGTGCTGAAAGAGTGGAAAGGCTCCGGAACAAAGACCGTGATTGTCTTAGTCACAGGCATGGCCATTCTGATTGTTTCATTGATTATACCGAATTTGTAAATAATGAGGTAGTTAGTAGTTGGTAGGTAGTAGAACGTTCGCTGTGCTCACTTAGTAGAAATACAAAAAAATAAGTGAGCAAAGTAAGTCTACTACTAACTACCAACTACTAACTACCAACTACTAAAAAATATGGACATACGAGCAAATAATGAATTGATGGCGGAGATCGGGCGGATCTCGGAAGTGGCCGGTTATTTATGGGAAAAAGGATGGGCGGAACGCAACGGAGGGAATATCTCTGTGAATGTGACTGACCTGCTGAGTGAAGAAGAGAGAGGGATGCCTGCTTTGTGCGATCCCGTTCCTTTACAGGAGGCGGTGACAGCCCTGTGCGGACATGTGTTTTTTGTGACCGGAACCGGGAAACGGATGCGGTATGTGTGCCGGGATGCGTTCTGTAACGGATCGCTGATCCGTATTTCTCCGGATGGAACTTCGTTTGAGATCATTGCGACTCAGCTTATTCCTCCGACATCGGAGTTGCCTTCTCACCTGATGATGCATAACTACCTGCGTGCGTCAGGTAAGAAGAACCGGGTGGTACTCCATACACATCCGACAGACCTGATCGGATTGACGCATTGTAAACCTTTCCTGGATTCGGAACGGATTACCCGGCTATTGTGGAGTATGATTCCCGAATGCCGTATCATTGTACCCCGCGGGATTGGAATTGTACCGTATGAAATACCGGGTACTCTGGAACTGGCACGGGCCACTATCAAACAACTGGAAAAACATGATGTGGTATTCTGGGAAAAACATGGGATCCTGGCTGTGGGGGATGATATTATCGAATGTTTTGATGCGATTGATACGCTTAGTAAATCGGCTCAAATCTTTTTCAGTGCCCGCATGGCAGGGTATGAGCCGGAAGGCATGACCGACCGGCAACTGGATGATCTGGTCACAGCGTTTAATCTGTAATTCCGGAGAGTGGTCCGAACGTCTGACTTTGTTTCCCGCGCAGCCGGAACTGTTAAGTCCCGGAGGGACGGCTTATGTTAGCCCAGGACAACGTCCTGGGTAGTAGTATATTGTTAGACATTAGTGCTGTAAGCACGGCTTAAGAATACAAACGGGCCAGGGTGTCTGTTTTCAGTCGTCCTTTCAGGACTCACAAGAGCCAATCTGCTCAACCCCAGCACTTCGTACCGGGCTATCATAAACCGTGCCGCTGGCACTCTAAATCTTCTGAACACGATTGGGCAACGCTGGGGGGATAAAATGTTTCGGGCTGGAAGCCCAGCATAGTAATATATAAATTAAAATAGTTGGGTTTACCCTCCGGTTCCTATTATGCTATGCTGCTCCTACGGAGCGAACTATCTTCTGTATCATCTAAACCCCGGCGTTGCCGGGGCCTAACATAGGATAGGCCTACGGCCTGCAAAAGATGTGGGTAGAGAGTAGCTCTGCAGAGGGGAAAACCAACCAGATCAATACGTTAAAATCTTCCGGACACCACTAATCCGGAGATCTCCACCAGCCCCGGTATCTGAATGAATCGGGATACCGGTCTCAATTCATTGAGATACCGGGGCCGGTGGAATGGGATACCGGGAACGATGAATTGGCTTCAGTATCCCGTTGGGTTGGGATACCGGGACTGTAAAGTCTGTATTGGGTGCACCCTTTGGTCTGAAACGGTGCGTCCGGATGGAGAAAAAGATGCATCCTTTTAAGGAAAAGGGTGCACCCTTTTCGGGGTTTGGAATATTAATCCTATTTTTGCCGGCATAAGAATATAATACTCTATAGACCATGAGAAAACAGAAAATGTTACCTATCCTTTTTGTGTTATTTGTTGCCTGTAGGCTGTCTGCACAACCGGCTGAACGGCCTGTTCAGGTAATTGTCGCACCGGACCACTCCGGTTTGCTGTATCAGACCGGAGAGAATGTGAAGTTTATCGTTTCAGTCCTTAGAAACGGGATTCCACTGGAAAATGTGGAAATCCGGTATGATGTTTCCGAGGACATGATGCAACCTCATCAATCAAAAAAGCTGGTACTCAAAAAGGGGACCGGAGTTATTGAAGCCGGTAGTATGGCTAAAGCCGGATTCCTGCGGTGTGAAGTATATACGACATGGAACGATAAAAATTATAAAGGCATGGCCACTGTAGGGTTTGCCCCGGAAAAGATTCAACCGGCTGTTAAATTGCCGGACGACTTTGTCGCGTTCTGGGACCAGGCTAAAGCGGAAGCTGCTAAGATCCCGATGGATGCAAAGGTTACATTGGTGCCGGACAGATGTACCGGACAGGTGGATGTTTATCATGTGAGTCTTCAAAGTTACCAGTATGGAACACGGGTCTATGGTATGTTGAGCATTCCCAAAGGGGAAGGGCCTTTTCCGGCCATTCTCAAAGTGCCGGGAGCAGGGATACGTCCCTATCATGGAGATATTGAGAGTTCACAGCGGGGATATATTGTGTTTGAAATAGGTATTCATGGCATACCGGTGAATCTGCCGGACCAGGTGTATGCGAATCTGGCGGCCGGCCCTTTGAAAGATTATCCGGTATTTAACCTGGATAACCGGGATACCTATTATTATAAACGGGTGTACCTGGGATGTGTACGGGCGCTTGACTTTATCTGTTCCCTGCCGGAGTATGACGGAACCAACCTGTTTACATACGGAGGAAGCCAGGGGGGAGCCTTAGCCATTGTTACGGCAGGACTTGATACCAGGGTCAAAGGCCTTGTGGCTTATTATCCGGCTTTGTGTGATCTGACCGGGTATCTGCACGGGCGTGCCGGAGGATGGCCCCACATGTTTAAACGGGAGGAACATAACACACCGGCAAAGATTCACACCGCGGCTTATTATGATGTTGTGAATTTTGCCCGCCAGGTACATGTGCCGGGATTCTATACCTTTGGGTATAATGACATGGTGTGTCCTCCGACCTCTATGTATTCGGCCTTTAATGTAATACCCGGTGAGAAAGAGTTCTGTATTATGGAGAATACGGCGCATTATGCTTATCCGGAACAACGGGAGGCTTCATGGATATGGCTGGAAGGGCAGATTACGCCTTAAACCAACCCCTAATCCCCTAAAGGGGGACTTTGCAAGTGGCTTTTATTTGAAAACTATAATTAAAAATAACCTTGTTTCCCGGCTTGACCGGGGACCGCATGAAAACAGACCGTTTAAATATATTGTGTTGAACGATCCTTTTTATGCGATCCCCAATCAGGTTGGGGAATAGATGAATTTTATTAAACCATGAAAAGATCCCTATTCCTTTGTATTGTGTTGTTTTATGTGGGTTCACTTTTTGCGGAGGAGTGGAAAGGGAAGTGGATTAGTACGGAGCGTTGCCAGAGTGCTTCTAATACCTGGCTGATCTATCGTAAACAGGTTACGTTAACGTCTGTCCCCTCTGTACTGGAGGCCCGCATTGCCGCGGAAACAAAATACTGGTTATGGATCAACGATGAACCGGTTGTGTTTGAAGGGGGGCTTAAACGGGGACCTACTCCCCGGGATACCTATTTTGATAAGGTGGATATTGCTCCCTGGTTGACGGAAGGTGAGAATACGGTCGCTGTATTGGTGTGGCATTTCGGAAAGGATGGATTCAGTCATATCAATAGTGGGAAAGCCGGACTTTTATTTGATGCCCGGGGAGAGAATATAGAGATTGTATCGGATCCTACGTGGCAATGTTCGTTGTATGAAGCATACGAAAATACAGACGCACCTTTTCCGAATTATCGTTTGCCGGAAAGCAATATCCGGTTTGATGCCCGCCGGGAACGGGCCGGGTGGCATACCCAAGAGTATCCTCACCGGCTTTCACCGGCAGAAGTGGTAGCGGCCGCCGGAGATCCACCGTTTGGCCGTCTGGTGGAACGTCCCATTCCTTTATGGAAAAATAGTGGGTTGCAACCGTATGAAGCCATCCGGAAATCCCCGGCAGGAGACACCCTTTTTTGCCGGTTACCTTATAATGCGCAGGTGACGGCCTGGCTACAGGTATCCGCTCCGGCCGGAAGAACCATCCGGTTCCAGACTGATAATTACCGGGGCGGTAGTGAGAATAATGTGCGTGGTGAATACATTACCCGGGAAGGTATACAGGAATATGAAAACCTGGGTTGGTTTAATGGGCACGAGGTGTGGTATGTGATACCGGAAGGAGTGGAGGTGTTGGATCTGAAGTATAGAGAGACCGGGTATGATGCCGCTATTACCGGTACATTTACCTGTGATGACCCGTTTTATACTAAACTGTGGAAACGGTCTGCCCGGACATTGTATATTACTATGCGGGATAATTATATGGATTGCCCGGACCGTGAACGGGCGCAATGGTGGGGAGATGAAGTCAATGAGCTGGGAGAGACTTTTTATGCTTTATCACCCTCTGCCTGGGCGTTAGCCGTAAAAGGTATTTATGAATTGATGAACTGGCAACGGCCGGATGGAATACTCTATTCACCTATGCCTGCCGGGAACTGGCATAAAGAGCTGCCGCTGCAAATGCTGGCTTCTATCGGATGGTATGGTTTCTATACCCAATATTATTATAGTGCGGACAGTAGTTTTGTGCCGGTGGTCTATGACCGGATGCATACCTATTTACATGAAGTCTGGCAGACCGAACCGAATGGATTGGTTATAGAACGGACCGGTGCCTGGTCGTGGGGTGATTGGGGGGATCATGTGGATATGGGCGTGTTGGCGAATTGCTGGTATTATCTGGCGCTGAAGGCCCAGAAGGAGTTTGCCGGCCAGTTGGGAAAGACAGAGGATATAAAGATGATTTCCCGGAAAATGGAAAGCATAGAGAAATGTTTTAATACCCGCTTCTGGACAGGAGCGGGATATCGTTCTCCCGGCTATAAAGGAGAAACAGATGACCGTTCACAGGCGATGGCGGTACTTTCCGGCCTGGCTCCTGAAGAGAACTATCCGGCCTTACTATCTGTATTCAAAAAAGAATACCATGCCAGTCCTTATATGGAGAAATATGTCCTGGAAGCACTCTTTGAAATGAATGAGCCTGGTTTTGCCCTGCAGCGTATGAAGGAAAGATATACGAAGATGATGGAATATCCGTATACTACCTTGTTTGAAGGATGGGGAATTGGCGCGGAAGGTTTTGGAGGTGGAACCATCAACCATGCCTGGAGCGGAGGACCCCTGACGTTGTTGAGTCAAAAGGTGTGTGGGATAGAACCTACCTCACCCGGTTTCCGGACATTTCAGGTAAAACCCCGGTTGGGAAAACTGACGGAAGCATCCGCCTCTTTTGAAACCGCGTATGGGGAAATAGCTGTCCGGATCAAACGTAAAGGGAAACGGCTGGAAGTGCAGTTGGTGGTTCCGGAAGGTACGGAGGCTACCCTGGTGTCCCCGGGTAATAACCGGATCATTGTGAAGAGTGGAACCCATCTGATCCGGCAATAATTAAGAATGCTTTATGAATGTAGTTGTACTTCTGTTTGACCATTTTGAAACGCTGGATGTGTTTGGCCCGGTTGAAATTCTGGGAAGATTACCTGAACAGTTTGAAATAGAATATTATTCCCTTGCAGGAGGAGTGATAAACAGTACCCAGGGTGTACAGATTGCGACCCGGATGTTAAAGGAGATACCCACTGCGGATGTCTTTTTGATTCCCGGAGGGAAGGGTACCCGGCAGGAGATATATAACGAAGAGTTGATAGAGTGCATCGGGCTGCTTTCCCGGTCTTCCTGCTATGTATTAACCGTTTGTACCGGAAGCGCCCTGGTGGCTAAAACTACCTTGCTGGACCAGAAAACAGCTACTTCCCACAAAAGAGCTTTTGATTGGGTGATGTCCGTCCGTCCGGAGGTAAACTGGAAAAGAAAAGCCCGCTGGACAGTGGATGGTAAATATTATACCTCTTCCGGCATTAGTGCTGGTATGGATATGGCTTTGGCATTTGTTCGTGATCTGTTAGGGGAAGAGATTGCCGGAAGGGTAGCGGCTGAGATGGAATATGTATGGAACAAAGATCCGGAGAATGATCTGTTTTATACAGAATAAGAGAGAAAAAGAGAAAAAAAGCTGAGGATTTCCTTTTAATCCCCAGCTTTTTATGACTAAAAACCGAATGGCTGTTTATGTCTAAATCCCGAGGAATTCTACCTGTCCGTTGTCGAGATGGTAAAGGGCGCCTACGATCTGGATCTCGCCTTCCCGGTACATGTGGGAAAGTATGGGATCTGATTCGCGTAACTGTTTTACACCATGTATGATATTGGCCAGAATGGCCCGCTCCGGCAGATCGTCACTTTTTACTTTGAGTACTTCCTGTTCCTCCGGTTCGTTTTTTAACGCGTCCACAATGGCTCCGATATGGCCTTCCACATGATCGTTGTCCAGATGTTCCAACATCGCATGCACGGCTCCGCAATGTTCGTGTCCCAATACAACCACCAGTTGGGTATGTAGGTGTTCAACTGCGTATTCAACACTTCCTTCTTCAAAATCACTCATCACGTGGCCTGCGGTACGGATGGTGAAGATGTCACCCAATCCCTGGTCGAAAATGATTTCGGGTGGTACACGGGAGTCGGAACAACTGATGATCACTGCTTTGGGATGTTGTCCGGCTGTCAGTTCCCGGATGGTCTGGGAATCCTGATGAAGGTGTTTGGATTGTCCGGTGTAGAAACGTTCATTTCCGGCTTTGAGAATCGTTAAAGGATCATCGCTTTCAGATGAATCAGTTAAGGCAGCTGTTTGTTCCGGGGCTGAACCGGTTGTACTTGCATTTTCAGACTTTGAAGTACACGAAGAAGTCCCATACAGTAACCAGCCGCTTACGAGCAGGCAGGCTACCTTCCATGAGAATGCTTTCATAATTTGTCTGATACGTTGTTTGTTAATAATCGGGCGCAAAAGTAATCAAAAGTTATAAGAAATAAAGAAATGAGTCATTCTTTCTCATGGCCCGGATCAAAAGAGAGAATACCGTCCCGGATGTGAAAACGGGGATCGTGGTCTGCCAGGAAGCGGACTACGGACAGGCATTTGTCCGGTGGAAAGGGGAGATCATTCATGACCTCTTTTACGGACTTTTCCCCCTCCTGTAACAGTTCGATCCACCGGTCACGGATCTGGTTGAATTCACTGGTTTTGATGCCGGATTCATGTTTGGAAAGGCATACATCGCAGCTTTTACAATCTTTGGTTCTCTTCTCTCCAAAATAAGCTAACAACATCCGGCTGCGGCATTTCCGGTTGTCATTCAGATATTCCAGTACTTTTTGGATCCGGTTTTCTGCGCGTTCTTTCCGTTCTTCATACGCAGAACGTTTGATGGCCAGGTATTTTTGTTCTTCCCGGGCTGTTGTGTAAATAATTAACGGTGTCTTTTTCCGGGGAATATAATGTACGATCCGGTATTTGGAAAGACCGGACAGAGTGGTGTACACATCCTGCCGGGTAAGTCCGCACCGGGTTGCAATCAAATCTTCATCAATATAAATATAATCGGCAAACAAGCCTGTATAGGAGCGGAGGATGATCTGGATGATCGTATCCGTTTGTTTGTCTTGTTTCAGGTATTTATAGAGGTCCTCTTTCGTCGTGGTAAACATCAGGCGTGAAGCATTTTCCACCTCTTCCGTATATTCAATATAACCGGACAATTCGAGGATTTTCAATGCGTGGTGAGTCTGTAACATAGAGAATTTATAGGCTTTGCAGAAGTCAGCCAGGGAGAAGTCGTGTACGGTATCGAACCCATATCCGACCGCGATCTGGTAGTAATTGCCCAGTGCTTCATAAACACGGCAGATGAATTCTTTCTCCGGGAATTCATCGGACAATCTTTTCTTTAATTTTGTGTTGTCGGTATCCGAACAAAGGGCTACCGCATAGGCTTTCTGCTCATCCCGTCCGGCTCGTCCGGCTTCCTGGTAATACTCTTCGAGAGAACCCGGGAAATCAATATGGACTACTACCCGTACATCCGGTTTATCAATCCCCATCCCAAAGGCATTGGTGGAAACCATAATGCGGCATTCGTTGTTCTTCCACCGGTTTTGCCGGAGTGTTTTTTCATCCCGCTTTAGCCCGGCATGGAAGTAATCCGCAGATAATCCGGCTTTTTGTAGTTCGGTTGCAATCTCTTTTGTCCGTTGCCGGTTGCGTACATATACAATGGCACTTCCGGTTACCCGGTGAAGAATATGGATCAACGCCCCGGTTTTGTCATCGGTACGCCGTACTATATAGGCGAGGTTCGGCCGGTAAAAGCTTTTCTGGAATACATTCTTTTTTCTGAAAGATAATCTGCGCTGGATATCATCTACTACGTCCGGAGTGGCTGTGGCGGTGAGTGCCAGTACCGGGACATCCGGTAGTTCTTCCCGTATGTCGGCTATTTTCAGGTAAGAAGGACGGAAATCATAGCCCCATTGTGAGATACAATGGCTTTCGTCAATGACCAGAAAGGACACTTTCATCGCCTGTAATTTGATACGGAAGATCTCTGTGCTCAACCGTTCCGGTGACACATAGAGGAATTTATAATCCCCGAAGATACAGTTTTCAAGTTGTGTAATGATCTCACGGCGGCTCATACCGGAATAGACGGCAGTCGCTTTGATGCCTAACCGTTTCAGGTTGTCTACCTGGTCTTTCATCAAAGCGATCAGTGGGGTAACGACAAGACAAATCCCTTCTGTTGCCAGCGTAGGTACCTGGAAGGTAATGGATTTACCTCCTCCTGTGGGCATCAGGCCGAGTGTATCTTTACCTGAGGCAATGGAGTGAATGATGTCTTCCTGTAACGGGCGGAAGCGGGTATATCCCCAGTATTTCTCTAATATTTCGTGGTAAACGTCCACTTTACCTCTTCAAGTGTAGTCGGTTTTAATGTCTTTGACCATTAGCTGGACTGTTGTGTTTCCATTGTAGGTATTTTCCTCAATGGTGTAACAGATACTAAATGGCTTCATTGTTTTGATGTGTTCGCTGTGTGTATGCATTCCGAAGGCGATCCCATGGATAGGAGTTTGCGAAGTACTGTCGATCAATTCGAGTTTGATATGTTCCAGCTCTTTCCCCACCAGTTTACTGGTCCCGAAATCTTTCACACCCAGGGTACAGAATACCGGTTTATGGTTGTCCGGCCCGTAAGGATTCATCCGGCGCAATTCGTTGACCAGCTTCGGGGTGATGTCTTTCAGTTCCAGAATGGCATCTACATCCAGCTGGGGCGTCATCTGTTCAGCAATGATCTCATCGGCTGCCAGTTCGGAGAAGCGTTTGGTGAAAGCTTCCAGGTTTTCTTCCCGCAGCGAGAGTCCGGCGGCATAGGTATGTCCTCCGAAGTTTTCCAGCAGGTCCCTGCAGCTTTCAATGGCTTTGTAGATATCAAATCCGGTAACGGAACGGGCCGAGCCGGTAATAAGTTCCGATGATTTGGTGAGGACAACTGCCGGACGGAAATACTTTTCTGTCAGACGGGAGGCTACGATACCAATCACTCCTTTATGCCAGGTCGGGTCATAAACGATGATCGCTTTACGATCCTCAATATTAGTAAATTGATCGATGATGGCGTTGGCTTCGTCGGTGATCCGTTTATCCAGTTCGCGCCGTTCGTCATTATACTGATTAATGTTTTCGCTCTTTTCTTTGGCTACGGCAATATCCTTTGCCAGTAACAATTCCACCGCTTCTTTTCCGTTCATCATCCGCCCGGACGCATTGATACGGGGGCCGATTTTAAACACGATGTCACTGATCGTGATCTCTTTGTTGCTTAATCCGCAGACATCAATAATCCCTTTTAATCCGAGACCGGGATTGGTATTGAGTTGCTTTAACCCATAATAGGCCAGGATGCGGTTTTCTCCGGTAATCGGTACGATATCGGAGGCGATGCTGACGGCGGTCAGATCCAGTAGCTTTTCCAGATCGGCTGTCGGAAAATTGTTGCTTTTGGCAAATGCCTGCATAAATTTAAAACCGACCCCACAACCGGAAAGGTGTTCGTATGGATATTGGGAGTCGAGCCGTTTGGCATCCAATACAGCTACGGCATCCGGCAGCGTATCGTCGGGCATGTGATGGTCACAGATGATAAAATCAATGCCTTTTTCCTTAGCATATTCAATTTTATCGATCGCTTTTATCCCACAGTCGAGAGAGATAATAAGGGAAACCCCGTTTTCAGCGGCATAATCAATGCCTTTGTAGGAGATTCCATATCCTTCATCATACCGGTCCGGGATGTAATAATCCAGTGAGGAAGAATAGGGGCGCAGGTATTTATATACTAACGAAACCGCTGTGGTTCCGTCGACATCGTAGTCCCCATACACTAATATTTTTTCTTTGTTTCCCAATGCTTTGTTCAGGCGGGCTACCGCTTTGTCCATATCAGGCATCAGGAACGGATCATGCAGATCGTTCAGATTGGGACGGAAAAACTTTTTGACCTCTTCAACGGAGGTAATACCGCGTTGAACAAGCAAAAGACAGACGACCGGACTCAATCCCAGTTCTGCTGCTAACTCATCTCTTTTCTCTATTTCTTCCTGTGTAGGGG
>JAJQES010000142.1 GCA_021201565.1 Tannerellaceae bacterium | reverse complement strand
ATATACTTAATATTTAATTATTTTCCAACCGCACACAAAGGTATGCCAAATAGATAAATCAAACAAGGAATTAAAGAAATATTTCATCAATTGAAAATGACCTAAACGGAGCAGAAAAAGGAGACCAGAAAGGGGACACTCAGATCTACCACAATCCCATGTAAAATCGCTATAAAAACCCACTCTTTTCCTGCATAACGGGTAATCACCGGCAGGGTGGTATCCATGGTAGTAGCGCCTCCGGCACAAATGGGTGCGAGTTTGCCAAAATACCGGACAAACAAGGAAGCACCTAATAAAGTCATGATCTCACGGATAATATTGGCCATAAGGGCGACGGTGCCAAGTTCTGCCGCCAGTTGTACCCCCAGGGCGGGTTCCTTAAACTCTGTAATAAGGATGGAAGAAAGCGAATAATAAGCAAATCCACTTCCCACTGCCAGGCAATCGGGCAAACTCCAACGGGAAATCACCAAACTTGCCAAAGTGGTAAAAGTAAGCGTGCCTGTAATGGTGGCCAGAGGTATCAACAACATTTTTGGACGTACTGTCGCCAGGATCTCTTTCAGTTTTTTATCGCACCCGATACTGATTCCTACCTGTATCATCAGGAAATAGAGAACATAGATTGTAAAGTTGTTCTCCACAAGTTGTTCCGGCAAAAGCTCTCCCCAACCCAGTAAACATCCCAGCATAAAAAAGCCGACGACCAATAGACTTCCTTTCATGGTTTTGCACCTGCTTTAAAAAATATCCTGTATACAAACCAGGCGGCCAGTATACTCCCCAGGGTTCCGGCAAAAGCAAGCAAAAAAGCTTCCTGTCCCAGGGAAGAAAGATTTTGGATAATCATTCGATTGGAGCCGACAGAAATTCCTAATAAAAAGAGTAATAAAAAGATCGTCCAGGAAATGGATGCGGATATTCTCTGAAGGAATTCGACATTCCTGAACAGATATCCGGTGAGGACTCCTATAAACATACTGGCAATGACTGTAAACATATCTCTATTTTTTAACAAAGATAATAGTTTAAATCTATCCGTATAGAAAAGTACCCCGGAGGAACTGTCCTGTATACAGTTGGAGGTTATGGATTAAATGTTAAACTTTATCCCTGCTTACAATAAATAGTCTCAATAGCCGTTTTGATATAGATAGAGTTTATGTATAAATAAATTTTTATCATTGCAATTTCGTTTCCTGTTTGGAAAGAAACAGTTAATTTTGGCTAATAAATAGTTTATTCATCTTATATAAAAAAACAGTATTATGGAAAAAAGTATTAAAGGAACACGCACAGAACAGAATTTGTTAAAAGCATTTGCCGGGGAATCACAGGCCCGTTCACGTTATACATTTTTTGCCAGCAAAGCAAAGAAAGAAGGATATGAGCAAATTGCGGCTGTATTTATGGAAACAGCAGAACAGGAAAAAGAACATGCGAAACGTTTCTTCAAATTCCTTGAGGGAGGTATGGTAGAAATCACAGCCTCTTTCCCGGCAGGCATTATTGGGGATACCATGGAAAATCTGGCGGCTGCGGCAGATGGGGAAAATGAAGAATGGGCAGATCTGTACCCTGAATTTGCTGCTATTGCGGATGAAGAAGGATTCCCGAAAATCGCCGTGGCTTTCCGTATGATCGCAAAAGTAGAAGCAGAACACGAAGCCCGTTACCGTAAACTACTGGCCAATCTGGAAGACGGCAGTGTTTTCAAAAAAGAAGAACCGATTAAATGGCAATGCCGTAACTGTGGATATGTACACGAGGGAAAGACAGCTCCTAATAACTGTCCCGCATGTGATCACCCACAGGCTTTCTTTGAACCCAAGAAAGAGAATTATTGATCAGATAGTCAACATAAAATTTAACTCTTATTCAGGCACGGATTTAGCTTCGCTAACCGTGCCTTGTATTTTAATAAGACTTTTGTATGTTATCTCGCCGGGGGATAGTCCAGGGTATAGTGTAAACCGCGGCTCTCTTTTCGTTCGATTGCCTGCCGCATAATCAGATAACCTACGTTGACCATGTTCCGCAATTCGCAGATATCTTTGGATGCAATGGATCGTTTGAAGAGACTTTCGGTCTCTTCATAAATAATATCCAGACGGTCCCACGCTCTTTTTAACCGCAGGTCTGACCGTACGATCCCTACATAGGAACTCATGATCTGTCCTACTTCTTTTACACTTTGTGTGATAAGAATCATCTCTTCCTGGGATTGGGTGCCTTCATCATTCCAGGCGGGAATATTTTCCTGATAGGACAGGGTATCTACAATGCTAATACTATGTCTGGCAGCCGCATCGGCATATACTACCGCTTCGATCAGTGAGTTGGAGGCTAAACGGTTTCCTCCGTGTAAGCCTGTGCAGGAACATTCACCCACCGCATATAAACGGTTGATAGAAGAGCGGGCCTCTCCATCAACCAGGATTCCTCCACATAAATAATGGGCGGCCGGAGCCACCGGAATATAATCTTTTGTAATGTCAATTCCCAGATCCAGGCATTTTTTGTATATATTGGGGAAATGGTGAATGGTTTCGTCCGGATTTTTATGAGTCACATCCAGGTACACATACTCGTCTCCCCGGGTTTTCATTTCATTATCAATGGCCCGGGCAACAATATCCCGTGGAGCCAGCGAGAGTCTTTCATCATATTTCTGCATAAATTCCCGGCCGTCATACGTCCGGAGAATTCCTCCGTATCCCCGCATCGCTTCCGTGATCAGAAAAGAGGGCCGGTCTCCCGGATGGTACAGCGCGGTCGGATGAAACTGCACAAATTCCATATCTTTCACGGTACCTTTTGCACGGTATACCATGGCAATCCCATCCCCTGTTGCCACCAGTGGGTTGGTAGTTGTTTGATAAACGGCCCCGATACCCCCTGTTGCCATTAAGGTTACTTTGGAGAGGAAGGTATCTATCCGGCCGGATTCCAGGTCCATGATGTAAGCTCCGTAACATTCAATGCCGGGTGTCTGGCGGGTAACCGTTACACCCAGGTGATGTTGGGTGAGGATTTCAATCGCAAAATGATTTTCAAAAGTGGAAATGTTGGGATGTCTTTTCACAGCCCGGATCAGGCTGTCCTGTATTTCTGCACCGGTATTGTCTTTGTGGTGAAGAATACGGTGTTCAGAATGTCCTCCTTCCCGGTGAAGGTCAAAGTTTCCGGTTTCATCTTTGTCGAAATCTACTCCCCAGCTGATCAGTTCTTTAATTTGTTGCGGAGCTTCGTAAACTACTTTTTTGACTGCTGCCCGGTCACTTAGCCAGTCACCGGCCACCATGGTATCTTCAATATGTTTGTCGAAATTATCAACAATAAGATTGGTAACCGAGGCGATTCCTCCCTGTGCAAAATAGGTATTCGCTTCTTCCAGATTGGTTTTGGCAACCAATGCAACTTTGCCTTTCTTTGCTACTTTAAGGGCATAACTCATACCGGCTATACCGGAACCAATGATAAGGAAATCGAATCGTTTTACCATGATCATATAATTTTAAGACCGACAAAGTTAGAAATTAATAAAAGAACACAGGAGCAGCGATTCGGAATTTATTTCAAAATAACATAAAACTCCGTCTCTGAAACCCCTGTGTTATTTACTTTAATAGATATAAGATAACCCGGTCAGATAGGTATCCGGATTTTTTGTCCGGGAAGTATCCTGTTGGGATCTTTTATTATATCCTTATTGGCTTCATAAATCTTATTCCAGCTCATTCCGGGATATTTTGAAGCGATTTTACTTAAGCTATCTCCGGGCCGGACTTCATACATATCGTCACCTCCTGCAAGAACATCTATGTCCAGTACCAAATCACCGGAACGCATATCCGGGTCAATTTGCTGGTACAGGTTCCATAAATAATCTTTTACGGACTCTTTTGCAGCTCCTTTGATATACAGTACATTGTTCTGTTCTGTTACCATAAGATTCTGCACACCGGCAGAGGTGGCATAACTGATCAGTTTACCGTATTTATCCTTTAGATTCATTATTCAATTTCCAATTGATTGATTACTCTTTTCGGACTTGCGTCATTGGCAATCTGCATAACTTCCTGCAAATTGTTGCGCTGAACATTTCCTGTCAATGTGACTTCTCCGTCATTCACATCAATGTCAATATTTTTATATCCTGCATTGTCCAGAGCCGTACGGATGTTTTGAGTAAGTACATCATCCGAACTAACGACCACTGAGGACTGGTTGATAGGAGCCGGCGCATTTACCATGATATTATTGGTAACGGATTTTACATTTTTGACTGCACGTGCGGCCCGTTCAGCCCCTATTTTTATATCTTCCGATGCTACAGTTCCTGTAAGAGTTACTACACTGTTATTTACGGTCGCATTCACTCCCGGATAAGCTACCAGAACAGACTGAACATCTTTTTGAAGGTTCGCGTCACTGGGTTTACATGCGTAAAATGTCACGAATGCCAGAAGTCCGAACAGATAAATAAATACACTTCTTTTCATTTTATATTGTTTTAGTAAAACGATTCTGATTTTGTCTGTTTAAAAACATGGGCAGCCGGAAGGTTGTTCATAGAGAGGATTGTTTTTTTTGAATCGTTTGTGGCTCTGAAAGGTATGTTGTAATTTTGACCTTCTGTTGTAATTTATAAAATGGATGAACAAAGAGATTCTGCGTCTGGCTGTCCCTAATATTGTTACAAATATTACTGTACCTTTATTGGGTATGGTCAATACGGCTATAGTAGGGCATTTGGACTCCGAACTTTATATAGGGGCTATTGCGCTGGCTGCTATGATCTTTAATTTTATCTATTGGAATTTCGGCTTTTTACGGATGGGGACCAGTGGCTTTACTGCGCAGGCTTTTGGAGCTGACAATAAACAGGAGATGGTTAATATATTGTTAAGGGCTTTATCTATTGCTTTACTTATTGGTGTTTTGTTTATTGTATTCCAGTATGTTATTCTTAAAATCGCATTCCGTTTTGTAGAAGCCGGTCCGGAAATGCAGGAATATGTGAAAGCCTATTTCTTTGTATATATATGGGCGGCTCCGGCTGTATTGGGAATGTATGTGGTAACCGGTTGGTTCATTGGAATGCAGGATGCCCGTACACCGATGATTATTTCTATCTTTACGAATCTGGTGAATATTGGCTTGAGCCTGTTGTTTGTATATGGTTTTGATATGCAGATCAAAGGGGTCGCACTGGGGTCCGCATTGGCTCAATATATTGCCTTTTTATTAGCCGGTCTTTGCTGGTATGTAAGGCATGGCTCTTTAATGAAATATTTTTCCTTTGCCTATCTCTCTGACCGGAGTGGGTTCAAACCTTTTTTCCGGGTCAACCGGGATATCTTCCTGCGAAGTCTGGCCCTTGTACTGGTGACTACCTTTTTTACCTATGCATCCGCTAAAACAGGTGAGGTATACCTGGCGGTGAATACGTTACTTATGCAGCTTTTTATTCTTTTCTCTTATATGATGGATGGATTTGCTTATTCGGCAGAAGCATTGACAGGCCGTTTCCTCGGAGCCGGTAACCGCCGGTTGCTAAAAGCTTTTATCCGGAGGATCTTTCTGTGGGGAATAGGGTTGGCGCTCTTTTTTACCATACTTTATATCTTTTTTACGGATTCCGTATTGTCGTTGTTGACAGATAAGCCTGCTATTATAGCGGTTGCCGGGGAATTCCGTATCTGGCCTCTTTTGTTTCCTCTGACAGGTTTCGCGGCTTTTCTGTGGGATGGTATTTACATTGGTCTGACCGCTTCCCGGCAGATGCGTAACTCCATGTTTGTAGCCGTGAGTCTCTTTTTCATTTCTTATTATCTTCTTTTTCCTATATGGGGAAATAACGGATTATGGTTTTCTTTTATCCTCTACCTGTTTATGCGTGGAGCCATGCAAACGATTCTATTCCCCGTTATCTTCCGGAATACCTAAGGTCTCTTTACACAGACGGATCTCTTTCCTGTTTCCGGTATGTTTTCCCGGTGTGTCTGATAATTTGACCGCATATTGCCACTGGCTATCCTCAGACATTTTTACGGCAGTCAGCTTAATAACCATATTCAGAGGAGTGGCTCCCACATCATTTGTAAAATAAGTTCCGATTCCGTATGCATCATGGATCCGTTCATTTACATACTCTTTTATCTCCTGTACCCGCCGGACATTTAAAGAATCACTGAAAACAATCGTTTTGGAAAGAGGATCGATCCGGTTTTTCCGGTAAAACGCAAGGGTCTCATCCACAAAGGTCAACGGATCCCCGCTATCCCACCGGACCCCATCAAATAGTTTGGCCTGCTTCAGATTGAATGACTGCAAAAAGACATCGGTTGTATAGGTGTCTGTCAAGGTGATGCCCAGACTTCCCTGGTATACATCTACCCAGGCCTCAAGGGCTTTCATGGTGGCAGAGCGGTATCCGTAGAGGGCACCATGGAACATAAACCATTCATGCGGCATGGTGCCGATAGGAATGGTATCATATTTCATCGCAAACCAGATATTACTGGTTCCTTTAAAATACTCTCCCGCATGTTTAATAAGAGTATCTATGACCTGGTCATGCACCTCAAAAGAAAACCGCCGGCGGGTTCCGAAGTCTGAATGGTCCGCTTTCATTCTCCAGAGAGCTTCCGCTTTTTCTATCGCATTCTCCACTACGTGGTAAGGAGAAATCCCCCTTTCCCGGAAATACAGTTCGGAGATAAGCGCCATAAGGGGCACTTCCCATAGAACGGTCCGGTACCAATAGCCTTCAATTTTAATTTTTAATTCTCCTCCTCTTTGGGTGATTGTAACCTCAGAAGGGTTATATTGATAACCCTCCAGAAAATCAATAAACACCGGATCAAAAAAGTAGCATCGTTTGGTGATAAACGCTTTTTCCTCCTGGGTTAATTTTAGACTGGCCATGTGGTTGACCTCTTCCCGTAGTTTCTCCGCAAAGCCTTCCGGAAAATCTGTTTCTCCCCGGTTCATAAATTCATACCGGACAATGGCACGCGGATATAGACGCTGGATGGCCAGCATGACGGAAAATTTATACAGATCATTATCTGTGAAATGTTGAATAATCATAGGATACCGCTGATTTATCTGTTCTCTTTATAACAAGAATCAACGGCCAGGGTTTATAGTTTCTGGCAACCGGGACAATAATAGATACTACCTCCCAAATAACTTTCTTTTTGGATAGTACTGTCGCAACGGTTGCAGGATTTACCCGCTGTATCTTTTGAAAGAAATGGAATATATTCCCCTTTTTTCCCGAATAGGTCTGTTTCAGTATTCCGTCCCTGTTTCTGATAGACCTCTTTTAAATTCTCTTTCACTGTTTGGAAGAGCCTCTCTTTTTGTTCCTGCGTCAGTTCCTGTACTTTCTTTTTGGGATGAAGACGGGCAATATACAGGATATCCTGTAAGACTCCGTTGCCTAAACCCGGAATCGTTTGTTCCGTAGCAAGAAATGCTTTTAAACTTTTCTTCTGTTTTTCTTCTTTCTGGATCAGCCCCATGAAATACTCCCGGGAAAACGCATCCGAAAGGACCTGGGGTTTATTGAGCGCTCCCTCGTAGTATTCATGGAGGCTTCCTTTGAAATAAGACACAGGCTTGTCTTTCCGGTTTTCCGGGATACACCAGATGCCTCCATACATCCGCACGGAAAAGACTAAGTAGCTGTTATCCTCAAATCCGATAAGCATCTGATAGCGGTCCGGAAGGTTCCCGTCCGGTTCATAATACCGGATCACTACTCCATCAGTAAGAATAAGTAAAGCATCTTCAGCCTTTATTTCAACCATTCCTCCTCTGGCAGTTCCCTGTGTAATTGTTTTTCCCACCAGAAGATTTTCATATTGAGAAGTGTCACCTGAATAGAACGTGAATTTATGAGGAGTGTGGTCCGCAATTACCAGACTAATTCGTTTTCCTGTCAGAACCTCATTGATCTGGCCGGCCAGATGGAGTGCTTCGGGTATTTCTATCATGGGGTGATATTTGAGTTATTGAACAAAGGTACTAAACAGATTGGTGCACCAGTGAATCTTTTTTCTTATCTTTCGCAAAAAAAGCATGGACAGGGTTTTTAAATCAAGTGTTGGCTGGTGGTATCATTTGTTGATATGGCTTTTGGTAGCCGCTTGTATAAAAGTAGTGCTGGGACAGAATCTACTTGCCATTGCAGGTGTATTTCTGGTGACCGGTCTGGTGTTGCATGTTTTCTTTAATACCTATTATATCATTACGGCAGACGGCCGTCTGATCGCCCGGTGTGGATTTTTTCCAAAGAAAGAGATCGACATCAGTGAGATAGAAGCGCTGGAACCTTCCATATTTCCTGCATTTAGTTATGCCCTTTCACTAAACCGGATCATTATCTGGAAAAAGGAGGGAATGTGGATGCTTTTGTCTCCCTGTAACCGGAAAGAATTTATTAAAGCACTCAAAAGCTTTCATCCGGATATTGAATTGAAAAACAATACAACCTTACTATAATTCAATCTAAACTAAAAACTATCTGACCATGAGATACGATGTGGCTATTATCGGAGGAGGTCCCGCAGGTTATACAGCAGCAGAAAGAGCTGCGGCAGGCGGACTATCCACTATTTTATTTGAGAAAAATGCATTGGGTGGAGTCTGCCTCAACGAGGGATGTATTCCAACCAAAACTCTCCTTTATTCGGCAAAGATATATGATACGGCCCGGAATGCCGGGAAGTATGCCGTAAGTGTAGAGAACCCGGTTTTTGATCTTTCGCGTATGATTGCCCGGAAAACCAAAGTGGTTAAAAAACTGACTGCCGGTATCCGGATGAAACTCTCGGAACATGGAGTGGTTGTTGTACAGGGAATGGCAGAAATAAAAGGACGCTCAGCGGAGGGTATCCTTTCTGTTCAGTGTAGAGAAGAGCTCTATGAAGCTTCTCATCTGCTTCTGTGTACCGGCTCTGAAACGATTGTACCCCCTATTCCCGGTTTAAACGAAACAGCGTTCTGGACCAGCCGGGAAGCGTTGCAAAATAAAGAGGTTCCCTCTTCACTGGTCATTATTGGCGGAGGGGTCATAGGAATGGAATTTGCTTCTTTCTTTAATAGTCTCGGAACGGAAGTGCATGTCGTTGAGATGCTGGATGAAATTCTCTGTGGAATGGATAAAGAACTGGCTGGTTTATTACGTGCGGAATATACAAAAAAAGGAATCCGTTTTTACCTCAGTCACAAAGTGACCGGAGTGCATGAAGAGGAAGTCCTGTTGGAACAGGGAGGAGAAACTTTTGTGATAAAAGGAGAAAAAATCCTGCTCAGTGTAGGCCGTCGTCCCGTGTCTACCGGGTTTGGCCTGGAACACTTACAACCGGAAACTTTTAGAAACGGAATAAAAGTAAATGGCTATATGCAAACATCTATACCCAATGTGTATGCCTGCGGGGATATTACTGCTTTTTCCCTGTTAGCCCATACGGCTGTCAGTGAAGCCGAAGTTGCGATTGACCATATATTGGGAAAGGCTAAGAAAGAGATGAGTTATAAAGCCATTCCGGGTGTAGTGTATACCAATCCGGAAATTGCCGGAGTAGGGAAAACGGAGGACGAATTGGTTACTGCCGGTATTCCGCATACAGTGAAAAAAGTACCTATGGCTTTCTCCGGCCGTTTTGTGGCAGAAAATGAAATGGCAAACGGAGTCTGTAAACTCCTACTGGATGAGGAAAACCGGTTGATTGGGGCCCATCTGCTGGGAAATCCGGCTTCCGAACTAATTGTTATAGCGGGGATCGCCATAGAAAAAGGAATGACAGCAGAAGAATTTAGTTCCTTTGTGTTTCCGCATCCGACAGTAGGAGAGATATGGAAAGAAGCCCTTTTAGGTTGAATATTTTATTTCTTTATATATACATAAGGCCGGAATTTTGTAATTTTGCAGCACTTATGGGAAATTCACCCGGATTGTATACCTTATCCGGGTGAATTTCTATTATCCGGATGGATTTATGTAACTGTTGATGAATGGATGGATTTGTAGGTATACCGCTTGACGAAGGACAGATGGCTGATGATGTCATCCTTCTGTTATTGTTGGGGTTATTGATGATCTTTGCCATTGTTTTCCGGACCAATATTCTCCTTTTTTATAAGATGCTAAAAGATGTCTGGCAGGTGAAAGAACGCCAGAATCTGTTTGAGAATATATCCGGGAATGAGTTTTTCTATGGTAATTTTATGACCTTCCAGGCTCTTTTTCTGGCTGCCATTTCCCTTTTCTCTATTGGAAGGATCTATCAGTATATTCCTTATACGGAATTAAAAGTAGCAGCTCTCTGTTTTTCTATCATTTTGGTATTTCTTTATGTACTCTATGAATTTAAGAAAGGAGTATATAGTCTGATTGGATTTGTGTTTGTTGATAAGGAACGGCTAAAGCTTTGGAAAACAAATTATCATGCGATTATCCGTACGTGGGGCATGACTTTGTATCTACCGGTTTTTTTCCTTGTTTTTATGGACCGTCATTTTCTGCCGGCAGTTATTTTGTTTGTTATTTTATATTTTTTGTGTCGTTTTGTAATACTTTATAAGTCTGTAGGAATATTTTTCAATAAGAAACATGGTTTTTTCTATATATTTATGTACCTTTGCGGCCTGGAAATATTGCCTTTGGTGATATTGTATCGAGTGATCATTTTCTTGTATAACTTTATTGAGGCTAGTGCTATATGGCATTGAATATCAAAAAATTGCTGGTATCACAACCGAAACCCGCATCTGAAAAGTCGCCTTATTATGACATTTCAGAAAAATATGGTGTGGAGATCGAATTTAGACCTTTTATAAAAGTCGAACCGGTTAGCTCTAAAGAATTCCGTCAGCAACGTATTTCAATTCTGGATTATACAGCAATTGTTTTTACGGCCCGGACAGCGATCGACCACTTTTTCCATCTATGTGAAGAACTCAGAGTTGCCATTCCGGAAACTATGAAATATTTTTGTACGACAGAAGCTATTGCGGTTTATCTGCAAAAATATACTGTGTATAGAAAACGTAAAATCTTTTATGCCCAGAATGGGAAAATGGATGAGTTAGTGACTATAATTGGCAAACATGCCAAAGAAAAGTATCTGATCCCGGTTTCGGATGTGCATAAAGAGGATCTGTTCAGACTATTGGATGCAAAAAAGATCGATTATACAAAAGCGGTTATGTACCGGACTGTAAGTAACGATTTCTCTAAAGAAGAGAAGTTTGACTATGATATGTTGTTGTTCTTCAGTCCTTCCGGAATTGCGTCTTTGCTGAAAAACTTCCCGGATTTTAAACAGGAAGATATTCGTATCGGATGCTTTGGTCCTACGACTGCAAAAGCAGTCCGGGAAGCCGGTCTGCGGTTGGATGTGGAAGCGCCGACTCCTGAGGCTCCTTCAATGACGGCAGCATTGGAGTTATTTTTGAAGAAAGAGCTTGCCAAAAATAAAAAGAATGGTAAATAAGCATAGGCATACTCTTTCAAAAGAGGAACGCCTGTCATGGAAACGCTACATTGATCTCCTTTTTGAGAAAGGGAAATCATTTGTAGCGTTTCCATTACGTGTTGTTTATTTATCTGTGGAGGATGAGATGCCGGCTCCGGTATCCATTATGATCAGTGTACCAAAAAAAAAAATAAAACGTGCGGTGAAAAGGAATCTTATTAAGCGGCAAATACGTGAAACTTACCGGTTAACTAAGCATGAATTATTGGAACCGGTGCAGGAAAACGGTAAATCTCTGTTGGTTGCATTTCTTTATCTGGATAAAGAAATACATGGATATGCTGATATGAAAAAAGCTATGAATAAGGCTTTACGGGTTCTTCGTGAAAAAAGTGAATGAAAAAGTTTTTTACATTCCTGTTTCTGTTGCCGGTCTATTTCTATAGATATTGTATCTCCCCTCTTACTCCGGCTTCGTGCAGATATGTCCCTTCCTGTTCGCAATATGCGGTCGAGGCTTTGAAAAAATATGGACCCTTGAAAGGTTCCTGGCTTACATGTAAGCGCTTATCCCGTTGTCATCCCTGGGGAGGAAGCGGTTATGACCCGGTCCCATGATCCCTTATTGTAATATACATACCCATCATTTTACTCCACATGAGGACAATACTCTTTCTATCCGGAATTATCTTGTCGGAGTGGATCCAAAAGAACTACTTTTTGCGGACCATTTATACAGTGCAGGGATTCATCCCTGGTACATTGCAGATCCCGAAAAACAGTACAGAGAATTGGAGCAGTTGGTGCAGGAAAAGAATGTATTAGCTGTGGGCGAAGCGGGATTGGATAAATTATCGGCTGTTCCCGGAAATATTCAGGAACAGGTTTTTATTAAACAGGCTATATTAGCACAGGAGATACACAAGCCTTTATTGATTCATTGCGTCAAATCGTGGGAGCTGTTGCTCCGGATACGAAAGGAAGTTCATCCCACCGTTCCCTGGATTATTCATGGATTCCGGGGAAATGAGATTCTTGCCGGTCAACTTATACAAGCCGGTTTTTTGTTATCGTTCGGATTACATTTCAATCCACAGTCTTTACAGGTGGCGTGGCCGGATGCTCTTTTTACAGAAACGGATGATAGCGAGGTCTCGATAAAAGAAGTATATACACGCATTGCTGTTTCCTTATCCCTTTCTCTGCCGGAGTTCTCCGACCGGATATATACAAATGTTACTCAGGCCTTTTCTCCGGGATTTGAAAAATAAGTCGTACCTTTGCGGCTCACAGACTGTAACTATATAAAAATGATATAATTTAATACGATGAATTTTGTAGAAGAACTCAGATGGAGAGGCATGATCCATGATATCATGCCTGGAACTGAAAAACAGTTACAAAAAGAAATGACTTCTGCGTATGTGGGTATTGACCCAACAGCGGATTCTCTTCATATTGGTCACCTGGTTAGTGTGATGATGCTGAAACATTTCCAACGGGCAGGACATCGTCCGATCGCTTTAGTGGGAGGTGCTACCGGAATGATCGGAGATCCTTCCATGAAGTCGGCAGAACGTAATTTGCTGGATGAACAAACCCTTCGTCATAACCAGGACAGTATTAAGAAGCAGCTGGCTAAATTCCTGGATTTTGATTCGGATGCCCCTAATGCGGCTAAACTGGTGAACAATTATGACTGGATGAAGGAATATACTTTTCTGGACTTTATCCGGGATATTGGAAAACACCTTACCGTTAATTATATGATGGCCAAAGATTCTGTGAAAAAGCGGTTAAGCTCAGAATCAAATGTGGGTTTGTCCTTTACAGAATTCTCTTATCAGTTGTTACAGGGGTATGATTTTCTTTTCCTGTATCAGAATGAAGGATGCCGCCTGCAAATGGGAGGGTCAGACCAGTGGGGAAATATTACTACCGGGACTGAACTGATCCGCCGCAAAACAGGAGGTGAGGCTTTTGCCCTGACCTGTCCCCTGATCACCAAAGCGGATGGTGGAAAGTTCGGAAAAACCGAATCCGGGAATGTCTGGCTGGATCGCCGGTATACTTCGCCTTATAAATTTTATCAATTCTGGCTGAATGTAAGTGATGGAGATGCTGCAAAATACATTAAAATCTTTACAGCATTGAGCCAGGAGGAAATTGCTGCTTTGGAAGTAGAACAGGCTGAAGCCCCTCATTTGCGTCCGTTACAGAAAAGGCTGGCAAAAGAGATCACTGTGATGGTTCATTCACTGGAAGATTATGAAATGGCAGTAGAGGCCTCTAATATTTTGTTTGGAAATTCCACTTCTGAAACGTTGAAAAAACTGGATGAAGAAACCTTCTTGTCTGTATTTGAAGGCGTGCCCCGGTTTGAAATTTTCCGGGATGAGTTAACGGCTGGAATCAAAGCCGTGGATCTTCTTACTGAAAAAGCAGCGGTGTTTCCTTCAAAAGGTGAAATGCGTAAACTCGTGCAAAGTGGTGGCGTTAGCTTAAACAAAGAAAAGCTGATGGATCAGGATCAGGTAATTGATACAACCATGTTGCTTAATGATAAGTTCCTGTTGGCTCAACGTGGAAAGAAAAACTACTTTGTATTGATCGTCAGGTAAGAATTTTCCTAAGATATTTGCAAAGTTGGATATTTTCCTTACCTTTGCATCGCTTTACAAAAGCGTAGGATTGTCTCATGGTGTAATGGTAGCACTGCAGATTTTGGTTCTGCCTGTCAAGGTTCGAATCCTTGTGAGACAACTCATTAAAAGCCGGAAGAACTTCTTCCGGCTTATTTGTTTGGTTTCCCGGACATGACTACCTTTCTTTTTCGCCTCCGGGTTGTCACTCCTCTGCCACGCCGGTGACACTGCTGTGCCACGCTGCTGTCATTACAGTGACATCGGGGTGTCATTTCGGTGTCAGTATAAAGGCATTCTCGTGTTTCTCCCATAAAATGTACCGGGATCCTCTTTCATTTCTTCTGAATATGGGAAAAGAACAAATAAAAGATCTGAATTTATAAATTGTTCTGAAAGAACTCATGTCAACATGTAGGTAAAGATATTAATTTTTTGTATTAA